>DATAIN010000134.1:0-1670 GCA_036262635.1 Gemmatimonadaceae bacterium
GGCACCGATACCGCCGAGCCGACGGCCGAGCAGCCAGGCGCAGAGGGCGAGCGTGACGCCAACCGCGACATACCCGGCATCGAGGCCGACGTTCATCCAGAGGAAGCGGTCGAGTCGCGTCGCGCTGGCGAGGTCGCGCATCGCGATCCCACGCCGCCCGACGAGCGCCAGAAGGAGGTCCACCGTTCCCCATGCCGCCGTCTGCAGGGCGAAATGGAAGAGCAGCGGCGAGCGACGTGGCCGGCCGACGGTGAGCAGCAGGAGCGCCCCCGCGACGAGACTCGCCGCCCCCCAGAGCAGGAGGCGCTGGAGATGCCCCTGCTCGGCGAGAAGAACCGTATCAGCCCACACGCGATTCGATGAGCATCTCGGCGGGCACACCCGTACGCGCCGCGGCGGCGATCGCCTCGAGCTCTTCACGCGTCGGCACCTGCGGCGCATCGCGATCCCAGAGCACCACGCCCATCAGCTGCGCCCCGTCGGCGCGCAGCTCGGCGATGTCGCGCGCCAGCTCGGCGACGTGCGTGACACCGGCGCACAGGGTGACGACGACGCGCGGCAAGGGGAGAATCGGCGCGCCGAGCAGCGGCTCGAGCCCCGCGGTGACGACCACCGTATCGTAGCGGCGAGTGAGGCGCGGAAGGTCACGCGCCAGCGCAGCGACGATCTCCGCGGGAGGCACCTGTCGTCCCGAAGGCACGACGTCGGCGGCGCGGTCCCGGCCGACGATCTGGGTGAGCGGCGCCTCCGTCCAGGCCAGCTCCCCGCGCGCGATCTCACCGACACCCGGACCCGGCGCGACGCGCATCACCCCCGCGGCGCATCCGGAGGGGTCCGCGTCGATGAGCACGGAGGCGCGCGCGTCGAGCGCCGCGAGCGCGGCGACGTTCGCGGCGACGACCGCGGCCACCGCGCGGTCGCGCCCGGCGATCGCGACCGCCCAGTTCCCCGGCATCGTGCCGGAAAGATGGAGGTACAGGAATCGATAACCGTCCGCCCCCGGCTCGATGAGCGGAGGAAGCTCGCGGTCGGTGCGACGACGGGCGCGTTCGGGAGTCGCGACGAACGGCCGCACGGTCGCGAGCACCCGCAGTCCGGTCGCGCGCTCCGCCTCGCGCGCGTCGGCGACGCGCGGGTGACGCATCTCGGCGACGAGCGCGCCGAGGAAGCCGACGGCGAGCGCGATGACGAGCGAGGCGGTGAGGAGAGCGATCGGCGGCGCCTTCACGTTCGCGAGCTCGCGCGCCCGCTCGGCGCGGCGCGATACCACGGCGTTCGTGCGACGCGCATCCTCGAGCACCCGCAGCCGCGCGGTGAGCACGCGCTGCAGCGAGTCGCGTCGCGCGACCCGTGCGATGGTGTCGATCGTCGGCCGCTCGACGGGCGCGGGCGGCGGCGGGCTGAGACTCGCCGCCTCACGCTGCAACGCCGACCGCTTCGCCTCGGCGACATCCCGGATCGCCCGGCCGATCGTCGTCGCGCGCGAGGTGAGCGCGACGTAGTTCGGGTCGATCCCACCGACGGCGCCGAATGCGTCGCGCTCGCGCTCGACGTCGGCGAGAGAATCGACCAGCGCGCGGACGCGTGGATCGTCGCGCAGCGCGGGCGCGTCGGCGAGGGCGCGATACGACGCGGCGAGCGGGGCCTGCTCCACGCGCGTGATCTGGCGT
>DATAIN010000135.1:0-3972 GCA_036262635.1 Gemmatimonadaceae bacterium
GGGCGCGCTACTACATCGCGAACCGCGCGATCATCAACCTCTACGATCAACCCGCGTTCAACGGGCTGTCGGCGGGCGACAAGGCGATCACGCGCGGCTTCTTCAACACCGTCGCGGCGCTGAACTACGTGCGCGTCTTCGAGACCCGCGACACGCTCGGCATCGGGATCATGGTCAAGGATCCCTCGGCGCTTCCGCCGCTGCTCTGCAAGCCGGGCGCGCTCGCGGCGATCTCCTCGCTGCTCGACTCGGCCTACACGGACCTCACCGCGTCGGGCGCGTCGAACGCGCTTCCCTTCGAAGCGCCGGGCTTCGACCTGCACGGCGACTACACCACCCGCCAGGGGATCATCCGCTTCAACCGCGGGCTGAAGGGGAAGGTCGAGGTCCTGCGCGCGACGAGCCGGCAGTCGTCGACGGGTGCGGCGGGGTTCACCGCCGCGGTCACCGCGCTCGACATCGCCCTCGCCGCTGCGCCCGCCACCCCGGATTCGGCTTTCCTCGCCACGGGACCGTATTACCTCTTCAACTCCTCGGCGCCGGAGTCGTTCGCGAATCCGCTCGGCGGCGACGTGAAGATCGGGCTCACCGACAACTTCCTCTCCGGTTACATGGCGGGGGACGCGCGGGCGAGCGGGGTCTACACCGTGGCCACGCCGCAGCAGGCGCAGGGCTACACCTTCTCGCGGTCGTACTTCTACACGAAGGGCGACCAGCTCAACCGTCCCGTCGCGATGCTGCGGAACGCGGAGCTCTACCTGCTGCGCGCCGAAGCGAAGCTCGGCCTGAACGACCTCGCGGGCGCGACGGCCGACGTCAACGCCGTGCACGTGGGCGAGGGCAAGCTCGCGCCGTACGGCACCTTCGCATCACGCGCCGCGGCGCTCGCGGCGCTGAACTACGAGTACCGCTACTCGCTCGTGCTGGAAGGATGGCAGCACCTCGCCTTCCTCCGCCGCTACGCCCTGATCGACCGGGCGTACATCACCCAGCCGGGCGTGCCTAACGGCGGCGCGACCGACCCGATCAACACCGTGCTCCCGATTCCCGTCGCCGAGGTGACGGCGCGGAACAACAACGTGGCCTGCCAGTAGTGGAGGCCGCGCGGTTGGAGCAGGGAAGCCCCGGCGCGGATGACGCGCCGGGGCTTCCGCCTTCACCTCCCCGTGGTTGCGCCCTGCCCCCCGATCCCCAAAGTTGAGCCCATGCCCTCCGACCGCCTGATCGCCCGCCCTCCGGACGGCCCGAGCGACGGCCGCGTGACTGCGCCCCCGCGCTCGGGCGCATTCATGACGGGGCGGTGGGACCGATGGCGGCCGGGGCTGCACATCGCGGTGCTACTCCTCATTCTCGCGGGCAGCGCGACGCTCGCCATCGAGACGTACCTCTCGCACCGGTCCTTCGCCGAGCGCTCCCGCGAGGCGTCGCGTGCGCTCGCCTACGAGGCGGCGGCGAATCTCTCCCGCTCCGCGGAGAGCCGGTTGAACTACGCGGTGGGCCTGTACTTCACGCCGGTCGCGAGCCGGCTGGAGTACGACACGCCGGCGCGCCGCGCCGACTTCTCGCGGATGGCGCTCGAGCCGCCGCGCGAGGGCTGCGTGACCCCCGCGCTCTGCGCCGGCGGGCCGGCGCGCACGACCTTCCACTACGACCTTCGCAGCGAGGAGTGGACGACGACCGGCGCCGCGATCGACCCGCTCGCCGCGAAGGCGATCCGCGACTCCATCCGCGACGAGGCGCTGAACCGCTACAAGCCGTCGTGGCAGCTCGCGGTGCTCTCGGTGCCCCTCGCCGGGAAGCAGCACATCGTTCTCTACCGGCTCGCCTTCGACACCGGGGGCAAGCCGGCGACGGTGAACGGCCTCGAGCTCGACATGCCGCGCGTCGGTCGCGACATGTTCACACGCACCGTCGCGCAGCTCCCCCTTCTCGCGTCGGCGCGCGCGCGCACTCAGCCCGATCCCTCCGCGGACTGGCCGGTGGGGAAGGAGAACGAGAAGCTGTTCTCCATCCGCATCGTCTCCCCCGACAGCCTGGAGTATCTGCGGGCCGGGTTGTCGCCCGACGTCGCGCCCGTGCTCGCGCAGTATCCGATGACCGGAGGGCTCGGCCAGTATCGCGTCGACATCGGGCTCGGTCCCGATCTGCGTGCGGCGGCGGCGAGCGGCGCGGACCACGCGCGGCTCGTTCGCGCCTCGCTCGCCTTCACCGCGAGCGTGCTGCTCATCGCGCTCGCCATCGCGCAGACTCGGCGCGAGTACGCGCTGGCGCGGCTGCGCGAATCGTTCGTGGCGAGCGTGTCGCACGAGCTCCGCACGCCGCTCGCGCAGATCAGGCTCTACTCCGAGATGATGCAGCTCGGCTTCGTGCGGAACGTCGGTGAGCACAACACCGCGGTGGACGTCATCGTCCAGGAAGCGGGGCGGCTGACCTACCTCATCGAGAACGTGCTCACCTACTCGCGCGCCTCGCGCGGCGAGCTGCGACTCGAGCCGGCGCGCGTCGACGTCGCGTCGGTGCTCGAGGAGGTGCGGCGGATGGAGGGGCCGCTCGTCACGGTCGCGGGACTGACGCTGCGCACCTCGAGCGAGCCGGGTCTCGTCGCCTCGGCGGATCGCGCGGCGCTGCTGCAGGTGCTCGTGAACCTGATCGACAACGCCATCCGGCACGCGACGGGGACGAAAGACATCGTCGTCACCGCCGAGGGGACGCAGGGGCGCGTGCGCTTCCTCGTCGACGACGCGGGGCCCGGCATCCCGCGCCGCGACCGTGACCGGATCTGGCAGCGCTTCGTGCGGCTCGAGGGTCGCACGCGCTCCACCGGCAGCGGGATCGGGCTCGCGGTGGTCGCCGAGCTGGTGGTCGCGATGGGCGGCCATGCGTGGGTCACCGACTCTCCCATCGGCGGCGCGCGCTTCGTCGTCGAGGTGCCGAGCGGGATGGGGCTCGCGATCCAGCCCCCGCTCGCGGTCGCACAGCTCTCGTCCTGAGGTGAGGGCAACGGCCAGGGCGGCGAGAGCTTCACCGCGCTCTCGTTCAACGATGCGAAGTGGCACCAGCTGTACGTGGGGAGCGGCGGCTACATCATCGCGATGAATGGTGGCTTCGAGGGCGAGCGGCTGGTGATGAACGTCGCGCCGCGTCCCTCGGCGCGCGATCCGAAGCTGCTGGTGCTGGAGCGCTGGACGTGGACGCCGATGTCGAGCGACAACGGCGCGACCTGGAAGACGATCTTCGACGGGATCTACGAGCGCTCCGCGCGCTGAGGGCGCGCTGATGCGCTGGCGGCACGGTCGGGGCGGCGCCATCTTTCCGCCATGACACCAGGCTCGAGGCGGCTGCTCGTCGCCGCGGCGATCGTACTGCCCGCGGCGCTCCATGCACAGCGCGCACGCGGCAACACCGACTGGCCGGCGTACGGCAACGACCGCGGCGGAGCGCGTCATTCGACACTCACGCAGATCGACACGCGCAACGTCGCGTCGCTCGCCGTCGCCTGGCGCTTCAGCACCGGCGAGGCGGGACCTGGTTACGAGACGGGGCGCCGCACGTCGTTCGAGGCGACGCCCCTGGTCGTCCAGGGCACCATGTACTTCACGACGCCGCTCGGACGAACCTTCGCGCTCGACGCGGCGACGGGACGGGAGAAGTGGCGCTTCAACCCCGGTGTGGCGCGCGTCGCGAGGTTCGGCGACTTCGCCAGCCGCGGGGTGAGCTGGTGGGTGGACGAGCGCGCGCCGCGCGGCTCGCGATGCCGGGCACGCATCATCGTCGCGACGATCGACGCGCGCTTGATCGCGCTCGACGCGGCTGACGGGGCGACGTGTCCGTCCTTCGGCGACGGCGGGACGGTGGACCTGCGCCGATCGCTCCGCAACGCGCCCTTCGAGTGGGAGGAGTACGAGGTCACCTCCCCGCCCGCGATCGCGAACGGCGTGATCGTCGTCGGCTCCGCCGTCGCCGACAACAATC
>DATAIN010000136.1:0-6223 GCA_036262635.1 Gemmatimonadaceae bacterium
GCGCCGAACGAGGTCTCGAGGCGGGCGATCATCGCGTTCAGCGTCGCGGAGAGCCGTCCGAGCTCGTCCCCCGCCTCGGTGGGCAGGCGGCGATGCAGGCTGCGACCGTCCGTGATCGCCTCCACTTCGTTGATGATGATCTCGAGCGGCCGGAAGGCGAGCCCCGAGATGAACCAGGCGCCGAAGGTGCCGAGCAGGATGAAGAGCGGAACGAGTCCGAGCATCGAGGCGGCGAGCGCGCCCGGGGCCTCGTCGGCGGGGCGGGTATCCACGGCCGCCGTGACGCGGGCGACCTGCGACTGGACCGCCGTGTCGGGACGAGCGACGAGGAGCAGCCGCAGCGAGTCGAGCTGGACGAAGCGCGCCGGCGCGTTAGGCGGGGCCTGCAGCGCCGCCTGCTGCAGGCGCGCGAGATCGTCGAGGCTGAGCTGGCGCGCGTCGAACGACGCATAGATCGCGCGTCCGCTCGCGTCGAGCAGTAGCACGTAGTCGCCGATCCCCTCGAGCTTGCGCGACAGTTGCGGCGTGACGACCGGCGGCGCGGTGGTATCGGTGCGCGTCGTCAGCGGGACGCCCTCGGACTCCGCCTGCATCACGATGCCGAGCGCCGCCGAGGCCTGCTGGTCCACGCTCGCCGCGAGCTCGCGGTAGGCGCTCGCCCGGCGGGCGACGAGGAGCACCAGCGCGAACGCGATGAGCGTGGCCGCGAGCGCGAGCGCGTACGCGGTGGTCAGTCGTGCGCGAACCGTCGCCATCGCTCAGCGCGACCGTCCGCGGCGGACCGCGTCAGCCCTTGATGACGTAGCCCACTCCGCGCACGGTCGTCAGCAGCTTCCGCTCGTGCTTCGCGTCGACCTTCTTGCGCAGGTGGTTGATCACGACGTCGACGATGTTCGTGCCGGGGTCGAAGTGATACCCCCACGCGTACTCGGTGATGAGCGTGCGGCTCATGACGCGTCCCGTATGGCGCATCAGGTACTCGAGCACCGTAAACTCCTTCGGCGTCAGCTCGATCGTCTCACCGCCGCGCCGCACCTCGCGCGTCGTCTGATCGAGCTCGAGGTCACCCACGCGCAGCTTCGGTGACGCGATGGCGCGCGGCCGGCGAGCGAGCGCCTCGACGCGCGCCAGCAGCTCCTCGAACGCGAAGGGCTTGGTGACGTAATCGTCGGCCCCCGCGCGCAGCGTCGAGACCTTCGCGTCCACCGCGTCCTGCGCCGTCAGCACGAGCACGGGTCGCTCGAAGCCGCGCCCCCGCAGCGCCGTGAGCACGTCGAGCCCCGATTTGCCCGGGAGCCGCATGTCGAGGATGATCAGGTCGAACGCCCCCGACGCGGCGCGCTGCTCACCCTCCTCGCCATCCGCGACGAGCTCCACCCCCCACCGCTGCTCCTCGAGCCCACGCTTCACGAACTGCCCGACCGTCGGGTCATCCTCGATGACGAGAATCTTCATGGGGCGACGAGGGAAACCGCACTGCCGTACCACGAGGCTTGCGGCAGGGGCATTCGGCGGGAGGCAGGAGGCAGGAGAACAACCATGCGACAGGACAGTAAGGCAAGAGGCAGGGCTCGGCCAGATGGCCTGCCCTGCCTCGCGATGCGGGGACGGAGTGGGGACGGGTTCCACTCCGTCCCCACTCCGTCCCCACCCCGTCCCCACTCCGTCCCCAGTCCGTCCCCGGTCTCAGCCCTCTCTCGGGCGCTGGAAGCCGTACTCGCGAATCTTCCGGTAGAGGGTCTTCGACGAGATGCCGAGCACCGACGCGGCGCGCCCCTGGTGCCAGTTGGACTGGTGCAGCACCGCCTCGATGTGCCGGCGCTCGAGCTCTTCCAGCGTGAGATCGCTCCCTGCGTTGCGCCCCGAGTCGCCGTTGGTGGCCGTCGTCAGCGGCAGGTCGCGCGCGTAGATGACTCCTCCGTTCGCGAGCAGCACCGCGCGCTCGATGACGTTGCGCAGCTCGCGCACGTTGCCGGGCCACGGATACGCCTGCAGCGCGGCCGCCGCCTCCTCGCTCAGCCGCGGCGGATTCGACCCGCCGTAACGCTGGAGGAAATGCTCGGCGATGAGCGGGATGTCCACGACGCGGTCACGCAGCGGCGGCAGCGTCACGCCGAGGGTATTGATCCGGTAGAGCAGGTCCTGGCGGAAGTTCCCTTCCTGCACGGCGCGGCCGAGGTCCTTGTTGGTCGCCGCGATGATCCGGACGTCCACCTCGACCTTCTGCGTTCCGCCCACGCGGAAGAAGCTTCCGGTCTCGAGCGCGCGGAGAAGCTTCCCCTGCAGCTTCGGGTCGAGCTCTCCGATCTCGTCCATGAACAGCGTGCCGCCGGCCGCCATCTCGAAGAGCCCCGTCTTCCGCGCGAGTGCGCCGGTAAAGGCGCCCTTCTCGTGGCCGAACAGCTCGCTCTCCATCAGGTTCTCGGCGATCGCCGCGCAGTTGATGTCGACGAGCGGCGCCTCGGCGCGGTGCGAGAGCCGGTGCACCGCCTTCGCGACGAGCTCCTTTCCCGTTCCGCTCTCGCCGGTGATCAGCACCGACGCGTCGCTCTTCGCGACCCGCTCCACCATCTGCAGCACCGCCTGCATCGGCGCGTACTGCGTGATGATCTCGGGAACCGCGTCGACGCGTGAGAGCCGCGACTGGAGGAAGGCGTTCTCGCGCGCGAGCTGACGCTTCTCCCACGCGCGCCGCACGAGCACGTCGATCTCCGCCATGCGATACGGCTTCGACATGTAGTCGTACGCGCCGAGCTTCATCGCGGTGATCGCGGTCTCGATCGTCCCGTTGCCGGTGATGATGATGACCTCGGGCGGCGTCGGCTCCTCGCGGATCTGGCGCAGCACCTCGAGCCCGTCCATCTCCGGCATCACGATGTCGAGCAGCGCCACGTCGTACGACTCGGCGCGCAGCGACGAGAGCGCGGCGCGGCCGTCGCGACAGGTGGTCACCGCGTAGCCGCGGCCGCTGAGGAACCCCTCGAGAATGATCCCGAGGTTCGCCTCGTCCTCCGCGACGAGGACCTTGATCCGCGTCTGCTCCTTCATGTCGTCACCCGCGGGAGAGAGATGCGGAAGGTGGCGCCCTGTCCGACCGCGCTGTCCACCTCGATGCGTCCGCCATGCTCGGCGATGATGCCGTAGCAAATGGAAAGTCCGAGCCCGGTGCCGCGCCCCGGCGGCTTCGTCGTGAAGAAGGGCTCGAAGAGCTTCTGCATGTCGGGGCGCTTGATGCCGTGCCCGTCGTCGGTCACTTCGGCGACGACGAGGTCGTTCTTCTTCTTCGCGCCGCGCGTGCGCAGCTTGACGCGCCCCTGCTCCTGCATCGCGTCCGTCGCGTTGAGGAGCAGCGCCATGAAGACCTGGATGAGCTGCTCCGCGTTACCGTCCACGATCGGCTGCGCCTGCCGGTCCAGATCGAGCTCGATCGACATCTTCTTGAAGCTCGCGTGGTGTTTGAGCAGGAAGAGCGTCTTCTCGATCACTTCGTTCAGATCGACCATCTCCTTGCCGACGGCGCGCGGCCGGCTGAACTCGAGCAGCCCGTTCACGATCCGCTTGCAGCGATGGACTTCCTGATCGATGATCGACAGGTAGTCGCCGGTCCCCTTCGGCGGCTCGACCCCCGAGTCCGCCATCTCCTTGAGACCGATCTGCAGGCTCTCGCCGCAGGCGGCGATCGTCGCGAGCGGATTGTTGATCTCGTGCATGACGCCGGCGGCGAGGGTACCGATCGCGGCGAGCTTCTCCGCCTGCGCGAAGCGCTGCTGCGCCTCGCGCCACTCGGTGATGTCCTCGCCGATCGTGATCACGTGCGTCACCGTGGTGTCATCGACGCGCATCGGGATCTTCGTGATGCGATAGGTGCGATGCTCGCCGCTCGCTGCCGACTCCATCTGGAACTCCGCGATCCGTCCCGTCGAGAAGACGTCCTCGAACTCCTGGCGCAGCAGCTCCGCCGGCTGGCGATGGAGGATCTCGAAGATCGTGCGGCCGATGGCTTCCTCACGCGACACGCCCTGCATGCCCGTCTCGCGCTTGCGGTTCCACGCCTGGATGCGGAACTCGCGGTCGATCACGTAGAGTCCCACCGGCATCGAGTCGATGATCCGCTCGGTGAAGCGGCGCTGCTGCTCGATCTGCTGGGTGCGCAGCGCGACCTCGGTCTCGAGCTGGCGTGAGTACTCCGCGTGCACGAGCGCCGGGGCGAGCATCGTCCCGATGGTCGTGAGCAGCACGAACTCCTCGGTGCCGATCTCGCGCGTCATCGCGACGACGATGGCGCCGAGCGATCGGGTACCGGTGGAGAGCCGGGCGAGCGCGAGCCCGTCACCGACGAGCGAGTTGGCATCGAGCCGTTGCCGCACGTCGGCGGCGGTCACCGAGGTCTCGCCGAGGGTGTAGGCGCGCGAGAGGTCGCCGGCGTCGGAGCGCCAGAGCGACGCCTCGGTCGCGCCGAGCGCGTCGGCCACGATACCGAGAACGCTCGGCACCACGCGATCCAGATCGTCGCCCGTCGCGAGAAGCGCCGCCACGTCAGCGATCGTCGCGATCGCGGGCGAGACGAGCTTCAGCGCGCTGTTGGGGGAGAGCCGGGCGACGTGGGACACTGAACCTCTCGGGACCGGCGCGTCGGTTCGATTCGGAACCGGAGCGCGAGCAGCTGATCGCGGCAAAATATGGTTGTGCGAAGGTACGGGACAATATGACCGATGGACGGCCCAGTTCGTCACAACTGCCGTTTCGACCACCGGCGCGCAGGGCTGACAGAGACAATTGGCCCGGCGGTGCAAGATCGGCAAATCCTGCCCGGTACATCGGTTGCCTTCCCCACCGGCAGCCGGACGCGCAGAGAGCGTCCGATGAACCCGGAGAGACCCGCAAGACGAGAAAGGAGGAAAAAATGGCCTACCGCACGATGATGACGACCCCGGCATTCAGCCTGCGCCGCGAGATCGACCGCCTGTTCGACGATGCCTTCGGTGGCAACGGCCTGCGCGCCGCGAGCGCGTGGGTTCCCCCCGTCGACGTCCGTGAGTCGGAGAGCGAGCTCGCTCTCCTCTTCGAGATCCCCGGCGTCTCCCCCGATCAGATCGAGGTGACGACCGACAACGGGATCCTCACGGTCCGTGGCGAGAAGCACGAGGAACGGAAGGAGGGGAACGACCAGCAGTACCATCTGGTCGAGCGCGTCTACGGCACCTTCTCGCGCTCCTTCCAGCTCCCGAAGAACCTGGACGAGTCGAAGATCGACGCGCACTTCGAGCACGGCGTGCTGACGGTCCGCATCCCGAAGGCCGCGCTCCCGCAGCCGAAGAAGATCCAGGTCAACGCGGGAAGCACGACGGGCGGGGAGAAGGTCGAGACGAAGTAGGCTGCCGGGTGCCGGGTGCCGGGTGCCAGTCGGGAGTAACCGCGCTCGACGCTGTTACTGCCAACCGGCGACCGGCACCCGGCAACTGCATTTCACAACTCCATCCGCGTCCCCAGCCGCTCCTCGCGCTTCGCGCCGTCCGCGATCACGGTCACGCGGTCGCCGCTGACGATGACGTCGAGCGAGATCCCGCGGACGCGAGCGCCGCGCAGCTCGGCGTGATCGAGCCCGAATGGAAACGGGTCGACGGTGATCCCCTGCACGTGCGGACGGATGCCGATCACGTACTGCACGATCAGGTCGTTGATCGCGCCGAGCAGATGATCGTCGGCGCCGTCGGCGAGCGCGGGATGGCCGGTGAACGGATTGTAGTCCGGGTAGCAGTTCGGGCGGCCCAGGTTCCCGTCGTGGAAGAGCAGCCGCAGGAATCGATGGAGGAGCTGCGCGACGTTGCGGCGCAGATGCGGCGCGTACGCCCCGGCCGCGCGACCCACCGCGTCGATCACGCCGCTCGTCACGAACGGAATCGTGCGCCCACCGCGAGGCGCGTCGTCCCCTTCCCCACCGCGATCGGCGTAGGGAGTGAAGGAGAGATCGTCGATCGAGACGGACGGCACCGGGAACGCCGTCCAGAATCGATCGGGATCGAAGAGGTTGCGCTCCAATCCGGCGAGATGCTCGGCGTTCGCGACGTCGGTGCCATAGACGAGGAACCCCGCGGCCGCACGGACCGCGGTGCGCTCGCCCGTTCGTGGATCGACGTCGCGGAAGAGTCCTTCACCGGGATCCCACATCCGCTCGCGAAGCGCGCGCATCGTACGCTCCGCGAAGACGCGCCAGCGCATCACG
>DATAIN010000137.1:0-5924 GCA_036262635.1 Gemmatimonadaceae bacterium
CGATCACGCGTCTCCCGCTCACGCTCGAGTACGGGGTGCTTCGGCGCCTGACGCTCGGCGTCAGCGCGCCGCTCGTGCGTCGGCGCGTCGAGATCTCGGCGGACACCGGCATCCGCGCCGCGGGCGCGCCGCCGTCCGTCACGCGTGTCACCGATCTCTCCGCGTTCGCGAACCTCAACCACAGCAACGTCGGGGACATCGACTTCAGCGCGCGCATCGGCATCCTCGACGGCTTCGCGTCCAGCGCTCCGCTGCGCGCGCGGCTCGCGGTGGAAGGGATCTTTCGCCTCGCGGCGGGCCCCTCACGCAACGCCAGCGTGCTCACCGATCCCGGCGCCGGCGACGGCCAGAATGACATCGAGGGACGCGTGCTCGCCGACCTCGCGCTCGGCCGACGCTGGTCGATCTCGGCGCGGGCGACGCGGACCGTGCAGCGCCCGGATCGCCAGCTGATCGTCTCGGCGGACAGCGTGTTCCCGTCGCGGCGGATCGCGATGGGCGTGGAGCGGGATCTCGGCGACATCACCGCGATCGACGTGATTCCGCGGGTGACCATCACCCGCTTCCTCTCCCTCGCCGGCGTCGTCTCGCAGCGGTCGAAGGGCGCCGACACGTACGACGGCGCTGTGCCCGCCCCGGCGTGGGGGCTCGTCGCCGAACCGACCGGGAGCTCGAGCACGACGCGCGTGGGAATCGGCGTCGTGTTCGCGACCGGTCCGGGGGCGATCGGGCGCGCGCCGCTGGAGCTGTCCTTCCAGCATTCGCAGCTCGTGCGGACCAGCGGCAGCACGGTCCCCGACTTCCGCGCGGACCAGATCGGCGGGCGGGTCTACATCAAGCTGTTCTGAGGCGGCAAGCGCGGAGCTCAGCGCCCGGCGCCTAACGCTCCGCCGTCGCCGGCCTGCTTGCGCGCGCGCTTGGGCGGTGCGTCGCGCCGCGGCTCGGGCTCGATGACGACCGCCGCCTCGAGCAGCTCGCTCGCGTGCGCGCGGCTGATGTCGCTCTCGGGGTCGCCGCCGAGCATGCGCGCGATCTCGGTGATGCGCTGCTCGGCGACCAGCACCGCGACGTCCGCGGTCGTCACTCCGCCGCGCGCGCCCTTGGCGACGAGGATGTGATGGTGCGCGCGGGCGGCGATCTGCGGGAGATGGGTGATCGCGAACACCTGATGGTGCGCCGCGACGCGCCGCATCGTGTCGCCGACCTGCAGCCCGACCTTCCCGCCGATCCCCGCGTCCACCTCGTCGAAGATCAGCGTCGGGACCTGGTCGAGGCGGGCGAGGATCGTCTTGAGCGCCAGCATGACGCGCGACAGCTCGCCCCCCGACGCGACGCGTGAGAGCGGGCGCGCGTCGTGCCCGACGTTCAGCGCGACCCTGAACTCGACTCCCTCGGCACCGCAGGCGCCGATGTCGGGAAGCGGGACGAGCACCGCCGCGAAATGGCCGTCGCTCATGCCGAGCGAGGGAAGCACCTCGTCCACCGCGTGGCCGAGCCGCGACGACGCCGCGCGCCGCAGCTTCGTCAGCTCCGCGGCGCTGTCGCGGAGAAGGCTCTCCGCTTCACGCTCCCGAGCCTCGAGGGAGCGGAGGTCGAGGTCCGCGGACTCGACGAGATCGAGCTCACCGCGCGCCTTTGCTCCCGTCTCGATCACCTCGGCGAGCGTCGAGCCGTACTTCTTCATCAGCCGGAACACCAGCTCGCGCCGGGTGCGCACCTCGCCGAGCCGCGCCGGATCGAGATCGACGCCGGCCTCGTACTCCTCGAGCTCGCGCGCCAGCTCCTCCAGCGCGTAGTAGCCGGTGTCGAAGAGCTCCTGCATCCGGCTCTGCGCGGGGTCGATGCGCGCGATCGACGCGATCGCCCGCTGCACGGCGCCGAGGTGCGTGAGCACGGCGTCGTCATCGCCATCGAGCCCGGTCGCGGCGCCGCTGGCGAGCGAACGGAGCTCTTCCGCGTGCTCGAGCCGACGCGCCTCCTCGTCGAGCCGTACGTCCTCGCCGTCGACGAGCCGTGCATCCTCGATCTCGCGAACGACGTGGCGCAGGTAGTCGGCGCGGCGTTCCGCGTCGGCCTTGCGGCGGCGCAGCTCGGTGATCTCGTTGCGCACCGACACGAGCGTTCCGTGCGCCGAACGGACCGCCGCGACCTGCTGCTGTGCGCCGGCGAAGGCGTCGAGGATGTCGCGCTGCTCGTCGGGATCGAGCAGCGTCTGTGCCTCGTGCTGGCCGTGCACGTTGACGAGCAGACGTCCGATCTCCGAGAGGACCGCCGCGGTGACGGGGGTGCCATTCACCCAGGCGCGCGCACGTCCCGCGGCCGCGACCTCGCGCTTCAGCACCACCGTCTGCTCCTCGACGTCGATGCCGCGCTCGTCGAGCAGCGCCGTCAGCTCCGGCCGATCGGTGACGTCGAACGTTCCCTCGACGATCGCCTTGTCCGCGCCGGTGCGCACGACGTCGGTGTTCGCGCGCTCGCCAAGGAGCAGTCCGAGTGCGCCGACGATGATCGACTTGCCGGCGCCCGTCTCACCGGTGAGCACGTTGAACCCCCTCGCGAGCGGAAGCGCGAGCTGCTCGATGATGGCGAAGTTGCGTACCCGGAGCTCAGTCAGCATGCGATCTCCACGTCAGCCGTCGCGGCGCTCATCACGGTCCACCAGTCCGCCCCATCCGAGCTTGCGGCGCATGCGCATGAAGAAGGTCGTCCCGGGAAAGCGCACGATCTGCACCGGGTGCTCGCTGCGACAGACCGTGAGGGTCTCCCCGCGTCCGAAGGTCGTTCCCACCTGACCGTCCACCGTCACCAATAGCTGCTCCGGCCCATCCTCGGCACGCACCACGACCTCCGCGCTCGGCGGAAGCACGAGCGGACGGATCGACAGCGTGTGCGCGGAGATCGGCGTGAGGAGGATCGATTCGACGGTCGGCACGACGATCGGCCCGCCGGCGGAGAGATTGTACGCCGTCGATCCCGTCGGCGTCGCGATGACGATGCCGTCCGCCGCGTACGAGGCGACGCTCTCGCCGTTCGCCTCGACGTCGAGCGAGACGACTCGCGCGAACCCTCCCTTGTGCAGGACGACGTCGTTCAACGCCGTCCAGCGCTTCCGCTCCATGCCGTTCGCGTCGAGCGCTCGCACGTCGAGCGCCATGCGCGCCTCGGCCCGGAAGTCTCCCGACGCGAGCCGCTCGATCGCGCTCTCGAGGTCCTCGACCCCGCACGATGTGAGAAAACCGAGGCGGCCGAGGTTGACGCCGAGGATGGGAACGGCGCGTCCCGCGAGATGCCGCGCACCGCGGAGCAGCGTGCCGTCCCCGCCTAACGTGAGCAGCGCGTCGAGCTCCGCGGGCTCGGCGAGGCGCGGATGGCCGTCCGCGAGCTCGTGGAGCCCGTCCTCGAAGGAGAGCTGGATGTCGAGCCGTCTTCCGAGATCGATGAGTCGGCGCATCACCTCGGCCAGTCCATCATAGCCGCGATGGCCGACCACGCCGAGCCGCATCATCCCGCGACGGCCTCGCTCTCGTGGAGCGCGCGCACCTTCGCCGCGATCCCCGCCGCGTCGAGCCCCGTCTGCGCGAGCTGCTTGGCGCGCGAGGCCGCATAGACGATCCGGTCGGGGACGCCGTGCGCGACCACCCTGACCGCGGGCTCCTGCCTCTCGACGATCGCGGCGATGTACGCCCCGAAGCCGTTCACGGCCACCCCCTCCTCGACCGTGACGAGGATGCGGTGATCGGCGAGGAGCGCATTGAGCGTGAGCTCGTCGTGTGGCTTGAGGAAGCGGCAGTTGACGACGGTCACGTCGAGTCCCTCGGCGGCGAGCGTCTCCGCCGCCTCGAGCGCGTTGCGCACCATCGTGCCGACGGCGAGGATCGCCACCTCGCTTCCCTTCCGCAGCACCTCCCAGCTCCCGTACTGCACCGCCGCGACGTCGCGCGCATGCGGCACGGTGTCGGGCGCGGCGTCGCGCGGGTAGCGCACGCAGAACGGACCTTCGTGCTGCAGCCCGGCGCGCACGAGCCCCAGCAGCTCGGCGCCGTCCTTCGGGGCGGTGACGGTCATGTTCGGCACGGCGAGCATGTAGGGGATGTCGTACAGCCCCATGTGCGTCTCGCCGTCCTCCCCGACCAGTCCCGCGCGGTCCATGCAGAAGAGCACGTGCAGGTTCTGCAGCGCCACATCGTGGATGACGTTGTCGTAGGCGCGCTGGAGGAAGGTGGAGTAGATCGCGCACACGGGAACGATGCCGCCGGTCGCCATCCCCGCGGCGAAAGTCACCGCGTGCCCCTCGGCGATCCCGACGTCGAAGAAGCGCGACGGGTGGTTCTTCGCGACGATGCCGGTGCCGGTGCCGCTCGGCATCGCCCCGGTGATCGCGACGACGCGATCGTCCTCCTCCATCAGCTCCGACAGCCCCTTCCCGAATATCGCCGTGTAGGCCGGGTTCGCGACCGACGCCTTGCGCTGCTTCCCCGTCGCCGGGTCGTGGCCGGGCGGCAGCGCATGCCACTTCTCGACGTGCTCGCCCGCCGGAAATCCCTTTCCCTTCTGGGTGATCACGTGCACGATGCGCGGAGTCTTCATCTCGCGGACCGCGGTGAAGGTCTCGATGAGCGAGTCGAGATCGTGACCGTCGATCGGTCCGAAGTAGCGAAGGCCGAGCTCTTCGAAGAGCACGCCTGGCGTGAGGAAGTTCTTGACGCTCTCCTCCCACTTCTTAACGAGATGCCCGACGGCCTGCAGCTTCGACGGCGCGTTCTCGAGCATCTCGCCGAGCTTGTCGCGGACGCGGTTGTAGAGGGAGTTCCGCTGGATCGAGCCGAGGTACTTCGACATCGCGCCGACGTTGGGCGCGATGGACATCTCGTTGTCGTTCAGGACGACGATGAAGTCGCGGTCGGAGTGGCCGGCGTTGTTCAGCCCCTCGTACGACAGCCCGCAGGTGAGCGCGCCGTCGCCGAGAATCGAGACGACCTTGAAGTCGCGGCCGGTCAGGTCGCGAGCGGTCGCCATCCCGAGACCCGCGCTGATCGCGGTGCCTGCGTGGCCGGCGCCGAACGTGTCGTACTCGCTCTCCGTGCGCTTGAGGAAGCCGGAGAGGCCGCTCTCCGTGCGCAGGGTCTCGAACCTTTCGCGGCGGCCAGTGAGCATCTTGTGCGGATAGCCCTGGTGCCCGACGTCCCACACCAGCTGGTCGCGCGGCGTGTCGAACACGTAATGCAGCGCGATGGTGAGCTCGACGACACCGAGCCCGGCCCCGATGTGCCCACCCGTGCGCGAGCAGACATCGATGAGCCGCTCGCGCATCTCGGCGGCGAGCGTACGCAGCTCGTCGCGGGTGAGCGACTTGATGTCGGCGGGGGAGTTGACGCGATCGAGAAGCGACATGGCTGGTCCGCGTTACGCGGATTCGGGAACGAAGGGAGGCCGGTCCGCCCCGATCGGGTGCGCCCGGTCCCCCCCTCTAATTTCGCCGGGCGACCACGTACCGCGCGAGGCCCTCGAGCTGCGCGGTGAGAAGTCCGGCCCGACGGAGGGCCGCACAGCCCTCGTCCACCAACGTCTCGGCCCGGCGCGTTGCTCCCTCCACCCCGAGCAGCGCCGGGTAGGTGCTTTTCTGCAGAACGAGGTCCCGCCCCGCGGTCTTTCCAAGAACATCGGTCGTGGCGGTGACGTCCAGCACGTCGTCGGCGATCTGGAACGCGAGCACCACCGCGCAGCCGTACTCGTCAAGTGCGCGGATCCTCCCCTCGTCGGCGCGCGCCGCGATCCCGCCGATGCGGACCGCCGCGGCGATGAGCGCGCCGGTCTTGGAGTTGTGAATGCGCTCGAGCTCACCCAAATCGAGCGCGCGAGCCTCGCCCTCCAGATCCAGCAGCTGGCCGCCGATCATCCCGCCCGCGCCCGACGCCCGCATCAGC
>DATAIN010000138.1:0-1846 GCA_036262635.1 Gemmatimonadaceae bacterium
GAGGGTGTGAATGTCCTCGTCCGACGGCGTCGCGATGACGCCGTCAGCCAGCCGGCGGCCGACCGCATCGAGACCGGCGCAGATGCGATCGCTCTCGTCGAGAGTGAGCACTCCGGCGTGCCAGAGCGCGATCGCCCACGCCTTCGAGCCCTGGATGTCGAAGGGCCAGAGGCGGGCGTCGACCGAGAGCGAGTTGTTGAGCGCCTCGAACTCGCGCGACGCGCTGCCCCCGAAGCGGCCGCCCCAGAGCTTGTGCGACCGCTCCTCGGCGCGCGGGGCGCTGGAGCGGGGCGCGGTCACGCGTTCACCTCGGCGGCGACGGGGGCCTCACGGTCGCCGACGTTGCTCGCCGCCTGACGGCGCGCCGCGAGCTCCTGGTTCTTGAGCGCGCGGACGCGCGAGGGGAGGGCGAAGAGACGGATGAAGCCGGCCGCGTCGCTCTGCTCGTACACGTCGTCCTCGCCGAAGGTGACGAAGCGCTCGTCGTAGAGCGCGTGCTCGCTCGAGCGGCCGGCGACCTGCACCGCGCCCTGACGGAGGCGGAGCGAGACCTCACCCGCGACGTTCTCCTGCGTCGCGTTGACGAAGGCGTCGTACGCTTCGCGCTCGGTGGTCCACCAGCGGCCCTCGTAGACGAGGTCCGCGTAGCGCGGCGCGATCAGATCCTTCGCGGCGAGGGTGCGGCGATCGAGGACGAGCTGCTCGAGCTCGGAGTGCGCGGCATAGAGCAGCGTGCCGCCCGGCGTCTCGTACACGCCGCGCGACTTCATCCCGACGAGGCGATCCTCGACGAGGTCGATGCGGCCGATGCCGTGCTTCGCGCCGATCGCGTTGAGCGTCTGGACGATCGCCACGGGGGAGAGGGCCTTTCCGTTCACGCTCACGGGGGTGCCGTGCACGAAGGAGATGGAGACGACCTCGCTCTCCGCCGGGGCCTCGTCGGGATGCGTCGTGAGCTGGAAGAGATCGCGCGGCGGCTCGAGCCCCGGATCCTCCAGCGCGCCACCCTCGTGCGAGAGGTGCCAGATGTTCCGGTCGCGCGAGTAGATCTTCTCGCGCGTCGCGGTCACGGGAATCCCGCGCGCTTCGGCGTAGGCGATGGCGTCCTCGCGGCTGCGGATGTCCCACTCGCGCCAGGGCGCGATGACGGGAAGCTCGGGGGCGAGGGCGGCGTAGGTGAGCTCGAAGCGCACCTGATCGTTTCCCTTCCCCGTGCAGCCGTGGGCGAGCGCATCGGCGCCGATCATCTTCGCGACCTCGACCTGCCGCTTCGCGATGAGCGGGCGGGCGATGGAGGTGCCGAGCAGATAGCGGCGACCGTAGACCGCGCCGGCGCGGACCATCGGCCAGATGTAGTCCGTGACGAGGGTCTCGCGGAGGTCCTCGATGTAGCACTCCTCCGCGCCCGAGGCGAGCGCCTTGGCGCGGACGCCCTCGAGCTCCTCGCCCTGGCCGACATCGCCGGCGACGCAGACGACGCGCGCGTTGTAGTTCTCGCGCAGCCAGGGAACGATGATCGAGGTGTCGAGGCCGCCCGAATAGGCGAGGACGACGAGGGGCGAGGACATGGCCGCTCCGGTCACGGGTGTGGCATGAATATGCTAACGCCGTGAATATATAGTCAGGAAAGCGGCGCCCGTCAACCGCCGACAGAGGGCCCGGAGCGCTATCCGGCGGCGAGCTCGCGGAGGCGGCGGGCGATGCGCTCGCGGGCCGCCGCGGAGCGGCAGACGATGAGGATCGTGTCGTCGCCGCCGATGGTGCCGAGGACCTCGGGCCATCCTTCGGCATCGAGCGCCGCCGCCACCGGCTGCGCGCCGCCGACGACGGTCCGGATGACGAGCAA
>DATAIN010000139.1:0-1552 GCA_036262635.1 Gemmatimonadaceae bacterium
ATCATCGCGTCCGGCACGGCGGCGAGGATCGCCGACTCGAGCTCGTCGCGCAGCCCGCGCAGCCGCGCACTCTCGCGCTCCCGCTGCGCCACCGCGAGCTCCGCCGCGCGCGCGAGCCCGACCGCGGCGGCGACGTTCTCCGTCCCCGGGCGACGTCCGCGGTCCTGCGTCCCGCCGTGGAAGAGCGGCTCGATGTGGACGCCCCGACGGATGAAAATCGCCCCGATCCCCTTCGGCGCGCCGATCTTGTGCCCCGAGAGCGAGAGCACGTCCACCGCGACGCGGCGCACGTCGACGTCGACCTTGCCGAACGCCTGCACGGCATCGGTATGCATCGCGGCGCCCTTCGCCTTCGCTACCTGCGCGATGCCTGGCACGTCCTGGATGGTGCCGATCTCGTTGTTCACCCACATGATCGACACGAGCGCGGTCCGCCCGTCGGTCAGCGCGTCGACGCTGCCGACGTCGACCAGTCCATCGGCCGTGACTCGACAACACCGCTCCTCGCCCCCCTCGCGCGCGACCTGGTGCACCGTCTCGAGCACCGCCTTGTGCTCGAAGGGGCTCGTCACGACCACGGGCCGGGTCTCGCGGCGCGTGCGCCAGATGCCGAGGATGGCGAGGTTGTCCGCCTCGGTGCCGCCCGATGTGAAGCAGATCTCGTCGGTGTGCGCGCCGAGCGTCGCCGCGACGCGCTCACGCGCCTCGTCGAGCCCCACCCGCGCTTCGCGTCCCCAGCGATGCGTGCTCGACGGGTTCCCGAAGCGAGGCCCGAGAAAGGGCAGCATCGCCTCGAGCACCTCCTGCCGCACCGGCGTGGTCGCCGCGTGATCGAGGTAGACCGGCTCAGTCATAACCCAATCAATATAAAGCATTTGACCTCGGTGCCGGGACGAGGGACGGGGGACGAGCGAGGCCTTCGCTGGCGCTCGTCGCTCGTCGCTCGTCAGGACGAGGGACTAGAGGACGAGCGAGGCCTTCGCTGGCGCTCGGCGACGGGGGACGGGAGACGGGAAAAACGGCGAAGAGAGACGGGGGACGAGGGAGCGACCTGCCTCAGGTATCCCTCGTCGTAAGCTTCCCCCGTCACGGATCCAAACGCGGGAAGGACGACGCGCGGGCGACCACCTGATGCCGGTCGCTCGCTCGTCTCCCGTCGCTCATCGGCTCCTCGCCCGACTCCCGTCGCTCATCGGCTCCTCGCCCGACTCCCGTCCCCCGTCGTCGAGCCGAAGGCGATGACTTCGCGCGTTTCTAGCCCCTCGTCGCGACTGGTCAACGAAGCCCGAATGGCGCAGCTTCCTCGACATGAGACTCAACGCGTCGCTCATCCTCCTCGCCGTCGCCTGCACAACGGCGCCGGCTTCTCGTCCCTCCACCACGCCGCCCCCTCCCGCGCCGACTCCCTCGGCTGACGTCGCGCCGAAGTCGCCGGAGGATCGCTTCGTCGATTCCCTCCTCGCGCTGATGACGATCGAGGAGAAGGCCGGACAGCTCAACCAGCTCTCTGGCCTCGGCGATCCGACCGGACCGGGCGGTCGAGAGGCCGGAC
>DATAIN010000140.1:0-4659 GCA_036262635.1 Gemmatimonadaceae bacterium
CGCCCTCGGCCAACGTGCTGATGACGCGGTTGATGGCGCGGAAGACGGAGAGCGAGTCGGCGCTGCGCGTGCGGCTCGCCTCGGCGCTGAAGGAGCTGGAGGCGGTGCCGTCGTACCAGTACGTCGTCGTGAACGACCATCTGGACCGGGCGGTGACGGTGGTGTCGGGAATCATCGACGCCGAAGGGGCGCGCCGCGAGCGTGTCACGGGGCTGGAGGAGCGGGTGCAGGAACTGGTGGACGAGCTGACGCGAGAGATACGAAAACGTTCGGAGGGATAGACATGCAGGTGTTCACGCCGGTCGAAGTGGCGAAGCAGGCCACCAACAAGTACCTCGCGGTGGTCATCGCGGCGAAGTTCGCGCGGGTCATCAACGAGTTCCCCCGCGACCGCTCGTCGTCGCGCGAGAAGAAGCTGACGACGCGCGCGCTCGAGGAGCTCTCGGGCGGCAACGTCGAGTATCGCGTCCTGCCGAAGCGGCGCGGCGCGGCCGAGTAACCAGGGCTCGCGAGGCGGCCGCCCAGCGCGGCCGCCTTTTGCCTCTCTGTGAGCGCCGCTCCCGATCCTCAGCGGCCCTACGCCGGCCAGCGCATCCTGCTCGGCGTCAGCGGCGGGATCGCCAGCTACAAGTCCGCGTGGCTGGCGCGGCTTCTGACGCTCGCGGGAGCGGAAGTCGACGTCGTGATGACTCCCGCCGCGCTCGAGTTCGTGGGCGCGATCACCTTCGAGGCGCTCACCGGTCGGCCCGTCCACTCGCAGATCTTCGGCGCGGGGAACGCCCTCGATCACGTGAAGCTGGCGAAGTCCGCGCGCGCGATCGTCGTTGCGCCGGCGACGGCCGACTTCTGCGCCCGCGCCGCGTCGGGTCAGGCGAACGATCTGCTCACCGCGATCCTCCTCGCGGCGGACTGTCCGGTGCTCCTCGTGCCGGCGATGAACGACCGGATGTGGGCGCACCCGCAGACGCGCGCGAACGTCGCGCACCTCCAGCGCATCGGCTATCGCGTCGTGCAGCCGGACGAGGGGATGCTGGCTGCCGGGGAGGGCAGCGGACCCGGGCGCATGCCGGAGCCGGAGACGATCTTCGCGCACGTGGGCTGGCTGCTCGAGGACCACCACGCGTTAGGCGGGAAGCGGATCGTCGTGACCGCGGGGCCGACGCGCGAGCCGGTCGATCCGGTGCGCTTTCTCTCGAATCACAGCAGCGGGAAGATGGGCGCCGCGATCGCGAGCGCGGCGTGGCGACGGGGCGCGGAGGTCTTGCTGATCGCGGGGCCCGGCCCCATCGACGCCCCACCGGGCGCGTGTGTCGTCCGCGTCGAGACGACGGAGCAGATGCGTGACGCGGTCGCGAAGGCGCTGAGCGACGCCGACGCACTGATCATGGCGGCCGCTCCGGCCGACTTCCGTCCCGCCGAGCGAGTGGAGCGGAAGATCAAGAAGAGCGAGCAGCCCGCGGCGATCGCCCTCGAGCCGACGCCGGACATCCTCGCGACGACCATCGAGTCGCGGCGTCCCGGTACCGTCGTGGTCGGCTTCGCCCTCGAGACGAACGACGTGATCGCCAACGCGCGCACGAAGCTCGCGAAGAAACAGCTCGACATGGTGGTCGCGAACGACGCCACCGAAGAGGGCGCCGGATTCGGCGTCGATACGAATCGGGTGACGCTGGTCGGACGCGACGGTGTGGAGGAGCGCCTTCCGCTTCTGCCGAAGCGCGAGGTGGCGGACGTGATACTCGACCGCGTGGTGAGGATGCTCGATGGACGCTAGGGACAGGCTGCGTCGCTATCTGGAGCAGCGCCGCGAGATGGGCGAGTCGGAGTTCGCGCTCGACTCGATGTCCGTCGAGGAGGCGCTGCGCGTGATGAGCCAGGGGAGGAGCGGCCCGTCCGCTCCGCCTAACGCTCCGCGCGCCGAGCGCGCGGCGCCGTCGGCGCCCGAGACGGCCGCTCCGGCGAGCGGCGATTGGCGCGAGGCGCTCCGCGCCACCGGAAGCGCGCCGTCGGAGGAGCCGCTGCGCCCCGCGAAGCCGTCGCCCCTCCCACCGGCTCCCGCTGCCGCTTCACCGCAGCCGACTCCCGCGCCGGTCGCCGACCGGCCGCTCCCGGCCGCGGCCGGGCCGGCCTCAGTGCCGTCCGATCTCCCGCCCGGGCTCGTCGTCGGGAAGCCCGCCACCCTCGGGCTCAGCGAGATCGAATCGCTCCCCTCGCTCGACGCGATCGCCGAGATGGTCCGGCGGTGCACCCGCTGCCCGCTCCACGCGACCGCCATCCAGGGCGTCCCGGGTGAAGGAAACCCCGAGGCGCGCTTCGTCTGCGTCGGGGAGGCCCCGGGCGCGACCGAGGACGAGACCGGCCGCCCCTTCGTCGGCGCGGCGGGGCAGCTGCTGACGAAAATCCTTGCGGCGATCAACCTCCGTCGCGAAGATGTGTTCATCTGCAACGTGATCAAGCACCGGCCGCCGGGAAACCGGAATCCGCTGCCCAACGAGATCGCCGCCTGCAGTCCGTACCTGATCCGCCAGCTCGAGCTGATTCGCCCGTCCGTCATCCTCGCGCTCGGCACCTTCGCGGCGCAGACGCTCCTCGAAACGAAGGAATCCATCGGGAAGCTGCGTGGGCGCGTGCATCGCTACCACGGCATTCCCCTCGTCGTCACGTATCACCCCGCGGCGCTGCTCCGCAATCCGTCGTGGAAGCGCCCAACCTGGGACGATGTCCAGCTCGCCCGTCGAATACTCGATAGCAGCCCCCGCGCTGGGGCGTGATCCCTACCGTGACCGGCGTCCTCCCTACTCGGAGGACGCCGAGCAGGCGGTGCTCGCGGCCATGCTGATGGACGCGGACGCCGTCGCGCGCGTCGTCGAGACGGTGGACGACGGGATGTTCTACCGCGAAGGGCATCGCCGCATCTTCCGCGCGATGACCGCGCTGAGCGAGCGGGGCGAGATCGTGGACCCGCTCACCCTCGCGAACGAGCTCGAACGGCGCGGGGAGCTGGAGGCGTCGGGCGGGAAGGACTACATCGGCTTTCTCGTCGACGCGGTGCCGACCTCGGCGAACGTCGAGTATCACGCGCGCATCGTCCGCGAGAAGGCGCTCTACCGCCGGCTCATCGAAGTTTCGACGTCGATCGTCAGCGAGGCGTTCGAGGGGCGCCTCCCCGCGGCCGAGCTCCTCGACGACGCCGAGCACAAGATCTTCCAGGTCAGCCAGCAGCGCGGGACCCAGGGGTTCACGCGCATCAAGGAGCTGCTCTGGCCGACGATGGAGCGCATCGAGGCGCTGCAGCGCGGCGGGAAGACGGTCACCGGGGTGCCGAGCGGGTTCAAGGATCTCGACGAGATGACGTCGGGCTTCCAGCCGTCGGACCTCGTCATCGTCGCGGCGCGCCCGTCGATGGGAAAGACCGCGCTGACGCTGAACATCGCGCAACACGCGGCCATCGAGCACAATGTTCCGGTTGCGTTCTTCTCGCTGGAAATGAGTAAGGAATCACTCGTGCAGCGCATGCTGACGAGTGAAGCGCGCATCGACGCGCAGCGGCTCCGCAAGGGAATGCTCCGCGACGACGACTTTCCGCGTCTCGCACGCGCTGCGGGCATCCTGTCGTCGGCGCCGGTCTACATCGACGACACGCCCGGCATCACGCTGCTCGAGATGCGCTCGAAGGCGCGCCGCCTGAAGGCGGACAGCGGGATCGGGATGGTCATCGTCGACTACCTGCAGCTCATGCAGGGGCCGCCGAACATCGAGAGCCGGCAGCAGGAGGTCAGCCAGATCTCGCGCGGCCTCAAGGCGCTCGCCAAGGAGCTGAGCGTCCCCGTCGTCGCGCTCTCGCAGCTCTCGCGCGCCCCGGATCAGCGCGCGGGCGACCACCGCCCGCAGCTCTCCGACCTCCGCGAGTCCGGCGCCATCGAGCAGGACGCCGACCTGATCATGTTCATCTTCCGCCAGGAAGTGTACGACGGGCCGACGGACAAGGACGGCAACTCGCTCGAGGGTCGCGCCGAGGTGATCGTCGGCAAGCAGCGCAACGGGCCGATCGGGATCGTCAACGTCTTCTTCCACAAGGCGTACACCCGCTTCGAGAACTACACGCAGCGCGAGCAGACTTGAGCCCGAAGGCGAAGACCGTCTACCGCTGCACCGAGTGCGGCGCGACGTATCCGAAATGGGCGGGGCGCTGCGAGGTGTGCGGCGAGTGGAACACCCTCGTCGAGGAAGTCGCGCCGGCGGCGAAGGCGACGAGTGCCTCCTCGCGCCGCGCCGGCGGGACGCGAACGTTAGGCGAGGGCGGCAACGTCGCGGCGACGCCGAAGCTGCGCGAGGTCCAGGGCTCCGAGGCGCGGCGCTGGAAGACCGGCATCGAGGAGCTCGACTTCGTCCTCGGCGGCGGGCTCGTGCCGGGGTCGATGGTGCTCGTCGGCGGCGAGCCCGGCATCGGCAAGTCGACGCTCCTTCTGCAGACCGCGGCGAAGCTTCAGGAAGCAGGGCACAGCGCCCTCTACGTCTCGGGAGAGGAATCGCCCCTCCAGGTGAAGCTGCGCGCCGATCGCCTCGACGGCTCCTCCGGCGCCGGCGAAGTCTCCTTCCTCGGCGAGACCAACCTCGAGACGATCCTCTCGACCGCCGACGCGTCACGGCCGCAGCTCA
>DATAIN010000141.1:0-2398 GCA_036262635.1 Gemmatimonadaceae bacterium
CGGCCTGCCCGCGGGCACCGGGTTCGTCACGGCCGGAGAGGATCGCCTCGTGCGGGCGTGCACCTGGGCGTCGGCGAAGTGGGAGCACCTCGACGGGGATCCCGCGATCGTGAAGGCGTTCGTCGGCCGCGCCGGATCGCCGCCCCCGCGTGTCGGCGACGGCGAGCTCGCCGCGCTCGTCCATGGGGAGCTCATGGGCGCGCTGCGCGTTCGCCACGCGCCGGTCGACTCGCGGGTGCAGCGCTTCGACGCGGCGATTCCGCAGTACGAGGTCGGCCACCTCGGTCGCGTCGAGCGGATCGAAGCGGCGCTGCCGGCGAATATCGCGGTCGCGGGTGCGGCCTACCGCGGCGCGGGCCTCGGCGCGTGCGTGCGATCTGGACGGGCCGGCGCCGATCGCGTGCTGCGTCACCTTGGCGTCATCGCCGGGACCTCACCGCTCGAGATCGCAAGGAGCCAGCTGTGACCACTGATCCGCCCATCTACGCGATGTATGCGGCCTTCGCCGGCGCGAACGCTGATCGACGGTTGCCCGACGACGAACGCGCCGCCGCGGCGGCGTCCGCCGAGCAGGCCCTGGAGTCGACCGACGCGAGCGTGCGCGGCGTCTACACCGTCAGCGGCTACCGAGCCGACGCGGACCTGCTTCTCTGGCTCGTGGGTCCCACCGCCGACGGGCTTCAGGATGCGTTGCTCGCCTTCCGGCACACCCTTCTCGGGCCGGCCCTCGATCCGTTCTGGTCCGCGATCGGCGTGCACCGCGAGGCCGAGTTCGCAAAGGACCACACGCCGGCGTTCTATCGCGGCGAGGCGCCGCGCGGATACGTCTGCGTGTATCCGTTCGTGCGCTCCTACGACTGGTACCTGCTGCCGCCAAGTGAGCGGAGCGAGATGCTCGCCGAGCACGGGCGGATGGCACGCGACTATCCGCAGGTACAGGCCAACACGGTCAGCTCGTTCGCGCTCGGCGACTACGAGTGGCTGCTCGCCTTCGAGGCAGACGACCTGCCTCCCATCGTCGACCTCATGCGCCACCTGCGCGCCGCGGAGGCACGCCGGCACACGCGCGAGGAGCTGCCGTTCATCACGGGACGCCGACGCCCCCTCGCCGAAGCGATCGCAGACCTGCCGTGAGCGCGACCCCGCCAGCCGCGATCTGGCCGCCGTCCTTCGGGTCGACGGCATCCGCACCTCACCCCCATTTCGACAGTCAGATGACGGCGATCGAGGTCGAGGGCTTGCGCAAGGCCTACGGCGGGCAAGAGGCCGTGCGCGGGATCGACTTCACCGTCTACCGCGGCGATCGAGATGGTGACCGTCGTCAACGACCCAGGCACGAAGCGAGCGCTGCAAGCCGAACGAATGTTCGCGGCCGGCCTCGGCGCCACCTGCCGCACGCCCCTCGGTGCATTCGCGCGATTGTGCGGCGAGCAAATGACGCTGGCGGCGTTCGTCGGCTCACCGGACGGAACGATCCGCGCCCGCGTGGCGGATACCGAGGGTCACGGACGGCCGCTCCGGACGACAACCGGGAGCGCCGGGCGAGACGCCTGCTTCTTGGCAACGGAGCAGTCGTGGCGAACCGCTTGGCGGGTCCGGTCGCTACTGGGATGGACGCATAGCGATACTCGCGTCGACGGTGGCAGGACGGTCGCTCACGGGGTCCGGTGAGAACCCTCGTGCAGACTCGGTGGGAGCTACGGACGACGTAGGTGGCAACTTCCCGATGCGCTGCAAGTCGGTTCTAACGACCATAAGGCCCTCGTTCAAGGAGGTGGGCAGCGGTGGCCGGGATCTTCATCCAAGTGAAGCGCGTCGTCTGCGCTGCGAGCATGCTCCTGCTGGCCTTTGGTGTCGTGGCGACGACGGCGCCGGCCGACGTGCCCCCGACCACCTACCGGACCTACTTCCAGGATCCGGGCCCGAACGGTGCCCAGGATCTCTCGCTGGAGAACCACGCGATCGCGCTCATCGATGCGACGCCGCCGGGCGAGCAGATCACGTTCGCGTTCCGGGACTTCAACCGCAGCACCGTCGCCAACGCATTGATCCGCGCGCACCAGCGCGGTGTGCTCGTCGACGGAGTCTTCGATGGAGACGAGCGGACCCGCACGGTCGTGCGCAATCTCGTGGCGGCGATCGGGCCGTCGCGTGTTGTGCTCTGCGGCACTCCGACGTTCACATACAACTCGTGCATCTCGGACGCGCTCCTCGGCGACGAGAGCTTGATGCACAACAAGTTCCTGACGTTCTCCGCGCTGACGGATGGACGACAGCACATCGTGCTCCAGACATCGAAGAACTTCCTCTCGCCCAGTCAGCTGAGCTACTACAACGACATGGTCGAGATCGCGGGCGACGTGCCGTTGTACGACACCTACGTCGACTACCTGTTCGA
>DATAIN010000142.1:0-4443 GCA_036262635.1 Gemmatimonadaceae bacterium
CGATCACGCCGCATACGAAGTTCACGGCCGAGATCTACGTGCTGAGCAAGGAAGAGGGTGGCCGACACACGCCGTTCTTCAATGGTTACCGGCCGCAGTTCTACTTCCGCACGACGGACGTGACGGGAGCGGTGGAGCTGCCGGAGGGGATGGAGATGGTGATGCCGGGGGACAACGTGCAGATGACGATCGAGCTGATCACGCCGATCGCGATGGACGAGGGGCTCCGCTTCGCGATCCGCGAAGGCGGCCGCACCGTCGGCGCCGGCGTCGTCGCGAAGATCCTGAAGTAACGCTGGAATCAGACTCAGAACTCGAGAACACAATGGCAGGCAGAATTCGCATCCGGCTGAAGGCGTTCGACCACGCGGTGATCGACCAGGCCTCGGCGGACATCGTGCGGACGGCGGAGAAGACGGGCGCCCAGGTCTCGGGCCCGATCCCGCTCCCGACGAAGACGCAGCGGTGGACGGTGCTCCGCTCCCCGCACGTCGACAAGAAGTCGCGCGAGCAGTTCGAGCTGAAGACGCACAAGCGCGTCATCGACATCCTCGACAGCCGCGCGCAGACGGTGGACGCGCTGACGAAGCTGGACCTGCCGGCGGGCGTCGACGTCGAGATCAAGGTCGAGTAGTTCCGGCCGGACGCCACTGCCTGACGGCAGCGGCGACGGTCACAGTCCAACGGCCGCACGAGCGAGGCGCGAAAATGACCGCCCGCTGGCCGCGACTCTGGAGATAGAGACAGGATCCAATGATCGGAATCATCGGGAAGAAGATCGGCATGACGCAGATCTTCAACGAGGCGGGGCAGCAGATCCCCGTCACGGTCATCGAGGCGGAGCCGAACCCCGTCGTCGCGGTCGTCGACCAGACGAAGTTCGGATACGCGTCGGTGCAGCTCGGCACGGGCAAGCAGAAGCTCGCGCGCGAGTCGACGGGGAAGGAGCGCATGCCGCGCGGCCGCCGCGCGAACAAGGCGGAGATCGGCCACGCGAAGAAGGCGGGGCTCGATGCGCCGCCGGCGAGGCTGCGCAGCTTCCGCCTCGACGACGGCCCGCTCCAGAAGGGCGGGAAGCCTGACGTCCCGACGTACAACGTCGGCGACACGATCAAGGTCGACCTGTTCCAGGTCGGCGAGCGGGTGAAGGTGACGGGGACGACGAAGGGCCGCGGCTTCCAGGGCGTCGTGAAGCGCCATGGCTTCGGCGGCGGTCCGAACACGCACGGCAACACGAAGCACCGGCGTCCCGGCTCGATCGGACCCGGCACGGATCCGTCGCGCGTCATCAAGGGCAAGAAGATGCCGGGGCACTACGGTGCCGAGCGGCACACGCAGCTGAATCTCCGCGTCGAGAAGGTCGATGCGGATCGCAACCTGATCTATGTCCGCGGCGCGGTGGCCGGCCCGATCAACGGGATCGTTCTCGTCCGCAAGCAGGGCTGAGCCAATGGCCGACACGACGAATTTCCAGGCGGCCGCGTACACCTCCGGCGGGACGCAGCGCGACGCGGTCGCGCTCCCCGGGGCGGTGTTCGACGGGACCGTGAACATGCCGGTGATGCACCAGGCGGTGAAGGCGTACCTCGCCAACCAGCGCCAGGGCAACGCCGCGACGAAGATCCGCAAGTACGTCACGGGCGGTAACCAGAAGCCGTGGAAGCAGAAGGGCACCGGACGCGCCCGTCAGGGCTCGACGCGCGCCCCGCACTGGGTGGGCGGCGGCACGGTCTTCGGACCGATCCCGCGCAGCTACGCGCAGTACGTCCCGAAGCAGGTGCGCGCTCTCGCGCGGAAGAGCGCCTTCAACGCGCGCGCCCGTGAGAACGCGATCTTCGTCATCGACGCGTTCAACTACGACGTGCCGAAGACGAGCCGCCTCCAGGCGCTGGTCGCGCGCCTCGGCCTCGACGGCCGCAAGGTGCTGATCCTCACCGACGGCGTGAAGTCGAACGTCCACCTCAGCGGGCGCAACCTGCCGACGGTGCACGTGATGCCGTACAGCGACGTCTCGACGTACCACATCCTCTGGTCGGATGCGGTGCTCATCGAGGCGGGCGCGATCGGTCACGAGCTCGCGCCGGTGGCGGAGCAGGAGCCGACGGAGCGTCCAAAGGCCGCGAAGAAGTCGGCGCGTCCGGCGAAGGCCGCGAAGACGGCCGCCGAGCGCGACGAGGAGACGGAGGCGAAGAGCGCGCGGAAGAGCGCGGCGAAGAAGTCGGCCGCGAAGGCCCCCGCCGCGAAGAAGAAGACGGCGGGCAGGAAGTCGGCCGCTAAGTCCGCGAAGAAGGCTCCCACGGCCAAGAAGAGCGCCGCGAAGAAGGCACCCGCCCAAAGGGCACCCGCCAAGAAGAAGGAGAAGTAAGCGATGCCGACGCTGCATCAGACGATCGTACGTCCCGTGATCACGGAGAAGACGTCCGAGGCGTATCAGACGAAGGGCGAGTACACCTTCGAGGTGGCGAGCGACGCGAGCAAGCCGCAGATCGCGCAGGCGATCGAGCGCCTGTTCGCGGTGAAGGTGAAGGGAGTGTGGACCTCGAACGTGCGCGGCAAGACCAAGCGCATGGGGAAGACGGTCGGCACGCGCGCGAACTGGAAAAAGGCGATCGTCACCCTGAAGGAAGGGACGATCGAGATCTTCGAGGGCTGAGCCAATGGGAATCCGTCAATTCAAGCCCGTCACGAAGGGGACGCGCTTCCGGTCGATCTCCGACTTCACCGAGATCACCCGCAGCACCCCCGAGAAGTCGCTCGTCGAGCCGCTGAAGAAGAGCGGCGGCCGCGACAACCACGGGCACATCTCGATGCGCCGTCGTGGCGGTGGCCACAAGCGCATGTACCGGATCATCGATTTCAAGCGTGACCGCTTCGCCGCTCCGGCGACGGTGCGCGAGATCGAGTACGATCCGAACCGCTCGGCGCGCATCGCCCTCGTCCAGTACGAGGACGGGGAGAAGCGCTACATCCTGCACCCGCGCGGCCTCGCCGTCGGCGAGACCGTGACGAGCGGTCCCGGCTCGGACATCCGCAACGGCAACGCGCTCCCGCTGAAGGAGATCCCGCTCGGCACCGACGTGCACAACATCGAGCTGAAGATCGGGAAGGGCGGGCAGATGTGCCGCTCGGCGGGCACCTCGGCGCAGGTCGTCGCGAAGGAAGGCGACTACGTGACGCTGCGCATGATGTCGACCGAAGTGCGCCGCGTGCACGGCAACTGCCTGGCGACGATCGGCGTCGTCGGCAACGCCGAGCACGAGCTGCAGAGCTGGGGGAAGGCGGGGAAGACCCGCTGGATGGGGCGTCGCCCGAAGGTGCGCGGCGAGGTCATGAACCCGGTCGATCACCCGCACGGTGGTCGTACGCGCGGCGGACGCAACGTCGTCAGCCCGTGGGGCAAGAAGGAAGGCGTGAAGACGCGCAACAAGAAGAAGGGGTCGCAGCGTCTGATCGTCCGCGGTCGGAAGCGCGGCAAGGCTACGCAGTAATCCGAGGCCGAGACTATGGCGAGAAGCGTAAAGAAGGGTCCCTTCGTGCAGGACGCGCTCCTGAAGCGCGTGACCGGCATGAACACCCGCAACGAGAAGAAGGTCGTGAAGACCTGGTCGCGGGCGAGCACGGTGCTCCCCGAGTTCGTCGGCCACACCTTCGCCGTGCACAACGGGAACAAGTTCATCCCGGTGTACGTCACGGAGAACATGGTCGGCCACAAGCTCGGCGAGTTCGCGCCGACGCGACTGTTCCGCGGGCACACCGGGAACAACAAGGTCGACAAGAAGGCGCCGGCGCCCGCCGCGGGTGGCGCGCCGAAGCAGGGAGGCAAGTAAGCGATGACCGAGGCACGCGCCATTCAGCGGTCGACGCGTCAGTCGCCCTACAAGATGCGGCTGGTGATCGACCAGATCCGCGGGAAGGATGTCAACGAGGCGCTGGCGCTGCTCCGCTTCTCGAAGAAGCATGCGGCGAAGCAGATCGAGAAGACGCTGAACTCGGCGGTCGCGAACGCGGAGCAGGCCGCGCGCGCCGCCGGCGAGAGCGTCGACGTCGACAACCTCTACGTGAAGCACGCGGTGGTCAACGAGGGGACGAAGCTGAAGCGCTTCACTCCCGCGGCGATGGGTCGCGCGACCCCGATGCAGAAGCGTACGAGCCACGTCCACATCGTCGTGGCGGAGCGGGAGTAAAATGGGACAGAAAACGAATCCGATCGGCTTCCGCCTCGGTGTCTCGAAGGATTGGAAGTCGCGCTACTACGCCGGCCGCGAGCTGCCCGCGCTGCTTCGTGAAGACGAGCTGCTGCGGAAGTACCTCAAGGCGCGCATCGGCCACGCGGCGATCGCCGACATCATCATCGAGCGGAAGCCGGGCAAGGTCGTCGTCACCCTCCACACGGGCCATCCCGGCGTCGTCATCGGGAAGAAGGGCGCGGAAGTGGACAAGCTC
>DATAIN010000143.1:0-8867 GCA_036262635.1 Gemmatimonadaceae bacterium
GAACGCGCGCGCCTGGCGGACGATGCTCGAGCTCCGCGCGAGCGAGGCGGCGGAGCTGGAGATCCGGCGGATGGCGATCGCGGTCCTCCGACTCCTCCAGCAGGAGGCGCCCGCCTTCTTCGCCGACTTCGAGATCTACCAGGCGAGCGACCGCCGCGAGGCGGCCCGCATCGGGTACCACAAGGTCTGAGCTCTCGGCGCCCGAGGGCGGGAAGCTGGACGCGGGCAGCGACGGCGGCTCGGGGGGATTTCCCTCGAGCCGCCGTCGTCGTGCCCCTCGAGCGCAGTCGCTCACAGCTTCCAGCTTCCTGGCTCGCGTCGAGGGAGCACGTGCCCTCGATGGCTCTCGCTCGTCTTCGCGGCGAGCGACGCGTCGCGTCGAGAATTTTTTTTCTCGCGTCGCCAAAAAATCATTGCGAAAAAAATCGGCGCGAATAATTTGCGCTGAACTCGGATGGTGGCATTCGAGTTGCGCTCCTCGGCACCACCTCACCGGCATCGGATGACGCGAATCGGTTTCGCCTACAATCAGAAGCCAGAGCAGGAGGCACCGCGAGACGGCGGTGAGCTCGAGGCACCCCGCCCCGACGAAGAGCCTCCCAGTAGAGCAGACGCTCTCGCTCCCAGCGCCACCGCTCTCGCCGCCGAGTCCAGCGACGAGTTCGCGGAATGGGATTCCCCCGAGACCATCGACGCCGTCGCCAACGCGCTGGCCGCCCTCGGTGAGGTCGTTCGCCTCGAGGCGACCGCGGATTTCCCCGAGCGCCTGCGCGAGACGCGCCTCGATATCGTCTTCAACATCGCCGAGGGTCTGCGCGGCGTGAGCCGCGAGGCGCACGTCCCGGCCATCTGCGAGTTCTTCGGCGTCCCGTACTCCGGCAGCGACCCGCTCACCCTCGCGACGTGCCTCGACAAGGCGCGCACGAAGGAGGTCCTCGCCTACCACGGCGTCCCGACCGCGGCCTTCGCGCTCATCGAGAGCGTGAGCGAGCTCCCCGCCCTCCGCGCGCGGATCCGCAGCGTCCATCACGTGACGCCCGCGCATGTCGTGCCGAGCGAGCGCCCGCTTCACCTGCCGCTCTTCGTGAAGCCGGTCCACGAGGGCTCGTCGAAGGGAATCACCGAGAAGAATCTCTGCCGCACCCTCCCCGAGCTGGAGCAGCAGATCGAGTTTCTCCTCGAGACCTACGCCCAGCCCGTCCTCGTCGAGGAGTTTCTCCCCGGCGACGAGTTCACCTGCGCCATCCTCGGCAACGGCGCCGGCGCGACCGTTCTCCCGCTGGTCGGGATGAACTTCGCCGCGCTCCCCGAGGGCGCGCTCCCGATCTACGGCTTCGAAGCGAAGTGGCTCTGGGATCGCCCGGAGAACCCGCTCGAGATCTTTTCCTGCCCGGCCCCGATCGCCGACGTGAAGCATCGCGCGATCGAGTCCGTGGTGCTTCGCGCCTATCGCGTGCTCGGCTGCCGCGACTGGTCGCGCATCGATGTCCGCCTCGACGCGGCCGGCGTGCCGAACGTCGTCGAGGTCAATCCTCTCCCGGGGATTCTTCCCAACCCCGAGGACAATTCGTGTTTCCCGAAGGCCGCGCGCGCGGCGGGGCTGAGCTACGATGAGCTCATTCAGTCCTGTCTGCGACACGCCGCCGACCGGCAGGGAATCGCCCTGCCAGGCCACCTCGCCCGCCCATACGCGCGGCGCGCGGTCGCCACTGCCTGACGCTCGCAGGAAGGTGCAGATGAAGGTCGCCGTGCTGTTCGACGGACTTTCGGCGCTTGGGAAGACGCCGGACGTCCTGATCCTCGATACGATCGAAGCCGTCGAAGCCGCGCTCACCGCGGCCGGCAACGCCGTCACGCGCGTCCCCGTCAACCCGGATGGGCGCTGGGTCGAGCGCGTCCGCCGCGGGAAGTTCGACCTCGTCTTCAATCTCTGCGAGAGCATCGACGGTGTTGGCGCCCTCGAGCCGGCGGTCATCTCCGCGCTCGAGCTGATGGGCGTCCCGTACACCGGCGCGTCGAGCTACACCACCGCGCTCTGCCTGCGGAAGCACGTCGTCAACACGCTCCTCGACCGCGCCGGCCTCCCGGTGCCGAAGTTCGGCGTCGTCACGCCGGGCGGACAGCTCCCCGCGGTCGGCTTTCCGGCGATCGCCAAGCCCGCGGCGGAGGACGCGTCGATCGGCGTCGAGCAGCGCTCCGTCGTCCGCAACGTGCGCGCCCTCGCCGAGCGCGTCGAGCAGATGCACGCGCGGTGGGACGAGGTCCTCGTCCAGCGCTTCGTCGACGGCCGCGAGGTGAACGTCGGGATCCTCGGCGAGACCGCGCTCCCCGTCGCCGAGATCGACTTCGCCGGGATGCCGAAGGGGATGTGGAAGATCGTCTCCTACCAGTCCAAGTGGCACACCGGCTCCGAGGAGGATCGCGGCTCCGTGCCACGCTGCCCCGCCGACCTCCCGCCCGAGCTCACCGCGGAGCTGAAGCGCATCGCGCTCACCGCGTGGCGCGCCGTCGGCGGTCACGGCTACGGGCGCGTGGACTTCCGCGTCGACGCGAGCGGGAAGCCCTGGCTGCTCGAGGTGAACGCGAACCCCGATCTCTCCCCCGACGCGGGACTCGCCCGGATGGCGCGCGTCGCGGGGCTCGACTTTTCGGCGCTCGTTCACGCGATCTGCGAGCACGCGCTCGGCCGTGCGCACAACGTGCCCTCGACAGCGGAGCGGTGGACGCTCGCCCAGCAGCTCTCGGGCGTCGCGCCGGCCGCCGATCCCGCGACGCTGGATCTCTTCGCCGTGGGGCAACGTTAGGTGCGCGCCTCCGGCACCGGTCACGCACGCATCGGTGAGCTGGCGCCGCTCCATCGCGGGCGCATCGCGGAGATCCTCGCCGCGACACGCTTCTTCAACGAGGAGGAGATCGACGTCGCGCTCGAGCTCTTCGACGACGCGTTTCCGCGCGACACGCACGACCGCACCACCGTACCCGACGCTCCCCCCACCGGCTCTTCCTATGCCTTCCTCGGCGCCTTCACCCCGGAAGACGAGCTGGTGGGATATGCCTGCTACGGCCCGACGCCGGAGACCGACCGCACCTACGATCTGTACTGGATCGCGGTCGATCCTCGGGCGCAGGGCACGGGCGGCGGAACCCGACTCCTCACCGAGGTCGAACGAAGGCTGCAGGGACTGAATGCCCGCATGCTGGTCGTGGAAACATCGTCCCGATCCGACTACGCCCCTACGCGCGGCTTCTACGAGCGCCGTGGCTACGCGGAGGCCGCGCGAGTGCGCGAGTTCTACGCGCCGGGCGACGATCGGATCATCCTCACCAAACGGTTCCAGAGTTTTCCTAGCTCGCCCATGGGGCGGGGAGCGGTGCAGCAATGAGTGATTGGCAGAAGATCCTGCGCGACGGAAGCATCGACACCCTCGAGAAGCTGGCCGACAAGTTCGGCCGCGACGTCATCGACGTCGAGGCGCTCAAGCCGGCCTTCGAGAACTTCCAGATGCGCATCACCCCCGCCGCCCTGAATCAGATCAGGGAAGTCGGCGACCCGATGTGGAATCAGTACGTGCCGACGGTCCAGGAGCTCGACGTCGTCGACGGGGTGATCGACTCCCTCGACGAGGACGCGGACTCGCCGGTGCCGAACATCACGCACCGCTATCCGGACCGCGTGCTCTTCCTCGTCAGCCCCGTCTGCGCGAGCTACTGCCGCTTCTGCACGCGCCGGCGCAAGGTCGGTGACCCGGAGAAGATCCCGCTCAACCAGTACGACTCGGCGTTCGAGTACATCCGGCAGCACCCCGAGGTGCGCGACGTCATCCTCTCGGGGGGCGACCCGATGATGCTGAGCGATCGGCGCATCGAGTACATCCTCCAGAACCTCCGGGCGATCCCGCACGTCGAGATCATCCGGCTGGGGAGCCGCATCACCTCGCACCTCCCGGAGCGCATCACGCCGGAGTTCTGCGACATGGTGCAGAAGTACCACCCGATTTACATGAACACGCACTTCAACCACCCGAGCGAGCTCACCGAGGCGTCGAAGGCGGCGCTCGACCGGCTCTCGCGCGCCGGTGTGGTGCTCGGCTGCCAGACGGTGCTGCTCAAGGGTGTGAACGATGACCCCGCCGTGATGATGAAGCTGATGCACGAGCTGCTGAAGGCGCGCGTGCGTCCCTACTACATCTACATGGCCGATCAGGTCGCGGGCGGGGAGCACTTCCGCACGCAGGTGCAGAAGGGCCTGGAGATCGTGAAGGCGCTCCGCGGCTGGACCTCGGGGCTCGCGGTGCCGCACTTCGTGATCGACGCGCCGGGTGGAGGAGGGAAGGTCCCGCTGCTCCCCGAGTATGTCGAGGAGATCACCGAGGACGAAGTGATCTTCCGCAACTACGAGGGAAAGCGCTTCACCTACAAGCAGCCGAAGACCAGCTCCCCCGCCTGCCCCACCGAGCCCGCGAGCGAGCCGGACATCGTCCCGATCGAGATCGCGGCGAACAAGGGACGTGGGACGAGGAAGCGAAAGTCGGCGACGGGGTGAGGGCGCGGAGGGGAGAGAGAGGACGCGGAGGGCTCCGGTGCGGTGCGCCGGGGCCCTTTTGCTTCTGTAATCACAGAGAACGGCAGGCGAGGACCACGGAGCACACAGAGTGCGCCGTGAGGCGTTTGGGCTCGGTGCACCAGAGCCGGAACCGATTGGGGCACGCCGCGGGAGTTCTTCTCGCCCGGCGTGCGCCTTTGGTCATCGGGGCTCCTGGCGCGACGCACCTTCACCGCTTGCCCCAAAAAAAGCCATCGTGCTCGTTGTGCGCGGCCCTCTCCCCGCCGTGGAACCCTCCGTGCCCTCCGTGGTCCTCGCTTGCCGTTCTCTGTGATTACCACGGCAAGAGGGCCCCGGCGCAGCGGCGCCCTCCGCGTCCTCAAACCACGAACCTCCTCACCCCGTCGCGCATCAGCGGAACGTTGAAGTTGAGCAGCAGCCCGGTTCGTACGCCCAGCAGCGTCAGGTAGGTGACGATCTGAGACTCGTGCACCGGGAGGACGCGCTCGATCGACTTCACTTCGACGACGACGCGCTCCTCGACGAGCAGGTCCACGCGGTACGCGAGGTCGAAGCGTACTCCTTTGTAGACCAGCGGCACGGCGACCTGCTTGCGAATGCGGAGCGAGCGCTGCTCGAGCTCCCAGGCAAGGCAGTGGTGGTAGACCGCCTCGAAGCTCCCGGCACGCACGTGCCGGTGCACCTCGATCGCGGCGCCGATGATCGTCGCGGTCAGCTCGCTCTCGTCGACGGACACGCGCACAAGCTGCGGTGCCGCGCCCGGCGGATCGTCACCGCGTTCTCCCGCGCATCTCCAGAACGACGCGGGCCCGGCGTCAACCGCAACGGTTGACGCCGGGCCCGCTCGTTCCCTCCTCTCAGGCCGTCGCTTCCTTCTCCTCCCCGTGCTGCGCGATCACGCGCTGGGCGACTTCGCCCGGGACTTCGTCGTACTGCTTGAAGCGGCGGGTGAACTTCGCGCGGCCGTGGGTCAGGGATTGGAGCTGTGTCGCGTAGAGGTGGATCTCCGACTCGGGCACCGTCGCGCGGACGCGCGTGCGGCGCGGGCCGGCGCTCTCCGTACCGAGCACGTGGCCGCGGCGCGATGAGAGGTCGCCGAGGACGTCGCCGAGGTATTCGTCCGGCGTCTCGACCTCGAGCTCGTCGAGCGGCTCGAGAAGCACCGGCCTGCACTTCTTCGCGACCTCCTTGAAGGCGAGGATCCCGGCCATCTTGAACGACATCTCGTTCGAGTCCACCGAGTGGTACGAGCCGTCGAAGAGCTCGACCCTGAAGTCCACCATCGGATAGCCCGCGAGGACGCCCCGCGTCGCCGCCTCGTTGATTCCCTTCTCCACCGCGGGAATGAACTTGCTCGGGATCACGCCGCCGGTGATGCGGTCCTCGAAGACGACGCCGTCGCCGCGCTGCGCCGGTGCGATGCGCACCCAGCAGTCGCCGAACTGGCCGCGGCCGCCCGTCTGCTTCTTGTGGCGGCCCTGTCCCTCGGCGCGGGCGCGGATCGTCTCGCGATAGGCGATCTTCGGCGCGCTCAGCGTCGCGACCACACCTGCCTTCCGCTTCAGCTTCGAGAGCGCGACGTCGAGGTGGCGCTCACCGAGCCCGCTCAGCAGCGTCTCGTGCGTCTCCGGGTTGTACTGCAGCTCGAGCGTCGGATCCTCGTCGTGGAGGCGGTGCAGCCCCGCCTGCAGCTTCTCGTCGTCGGTGCGCGACGCGGCGTGCACCGCGAAGGTGACGAGCGGCTCGGGGAGGCGGAGCGCGGGGAGTCGCACCGGGTGCTCGCGCGTCGAGAGCGTGTCGCCGGTGTGCGTGTTGCGCAGCTTGGCCACGCAGCCGATATCGCCCGCGTGGAGGCGCAGCGCCTCGATCCGCTCGCGTCCCTGGGCGATCGAGAGGTGGCCGAGCTTCTCCGCGGCGCCGCGCGACGCGTTGAACACCTCGGCGCCGTTCTCGACGGTGCCGGAGAGGATGCGGAAGAACGAGACGTCGCCGACGTGCGGCTCGGACAGCGTCTTGAAGACCTGCGCGACGAAGGGCGCGCGATCGTCCGGGTGGACCTCGACCTCCTTCTCCCCCTCCGCGCCGTGGAAGGCGTGCAGCTCCTCCATCTCGTAGGCGGAGGGCATCAGCTCGACGAGGCGCGTGAGCACCGTCTCGGTGCCGAAGTCGCGCTCGGCCGCGCAGCAGAAGAGGGGAAAGAGCTGACCGCGCTTCATCCCCTCCTTCATCGCCGCCACTTCCTCGTCGCGGCTGATCTCTCCGCCGTCGAGGTATCGCTCGAGCAGCGTGTCGTCGGTCGCCGCGATCGTCTCGAGCATCTCCTTGTGGTAGCGCTCGAAGCGATCGCGCTCCTCGGCAGGGATGTCGATGTCGCCGCCCTTCGCGCCGTAGAGGCAGGCGCGCTTGGTGAAGAGGTTGATCGCCCCGCGGAACCCCGCGCCCTCGCCGAGCGGGATCTCGACCGGGATGACGTTAGGCGTCAGCGTCTCGCGGATCGCGTGGTAGGCCTTGTCGAAGCTGGCGTGCTCCTTGTCCATCATCGTGACGATGAAGAGCACCGGGTCGCGCCGCTCGACCGCCTCGTGGAACATGCGCTCGGTACCGACCTCCACACCCGCGGTCGCGCTCACCGCGACGAGCGCGCCGTCGGCCGCGGCGAGCCCCGCCACCGCGTCGCCGGCGAAGTCCGAATAGCCGGGGGCATCGAGCAGGTTCAGCTTCGTGTCCATCCATTCGGCGATCGCGCACCCGACGTTGATCGAGTACCCCCGCTCGATCTCCTCGGGGGTCGCGTCCGTGAGCGCCGTGCCCTCCTTCACCGACCCTCGTCGGCGACTGGACCCGGAAACGAACGCGAGCGAGTCGACCAGTGTGGTCTTCCCGCTCGCGCCATGTCCCACGACCGCGACATTGCGGATCGCCCGCGCATCATACTCCCGCATGGGTCCAACCTCCTTCGGCTCGATCAGGTCAGGTGAAGCCCGCTAGCTGAGGCGTCCAATCCGAGGAGCCGCGCGGAGCCAGGCGCGCAGCGTCTCGTCGCTCACATCGGCCAGATCGTGCTCGCGCGAGACCGCGATCGCGCGCACCGTCTGCCGGGAGTCGCTTATGCACGAAAAAACGACCGCCTCCTCCTCGTCGCGCGCGTGCTGCGTGCGCGCGGCGCCCCAGAGACGGCCGTCGTCGGCGGCAAAGACTCTCTCGCTTCCACCAGGGTCGCGAGTCGTGCGTGGTGCCGATTGGGACATGCACTTTCCTCCCTGACCTTACCCTGTCGCCCGGCGGGCAGGGAGTCAAGCAGGCGGAGCCCTACGTCGATGTGCGGGTGTCGCGAAACGGATGTGGCGCACTGACACAACAGGGGTGCGACATGCCGGAAGCCGGAGGCTGAGGGCGAAAAGAAACCGCGAGCGAGATTCACTCTCGCTCGCGGTTCCGGTGCGCCCAGCTACCTGCCTCCAGCGTACAGCATACAGCTTACAGCTTACAGCTTCGTTTCGGACGAAAGAACGATTCGATTCAGTCTCCCTCGTATTCGAAGGTCAGTCCATCCGCTTCCCGAACGGTGTCGAGCATGTTCTCGATGCGCGCGCGAGCGCCGGCGGTCATCTCGAGGACAGGGCCGAGCGAGATCGTGATCGCGCGGCGCGCGCCCTCCGGCCAGTCCGGCATGCTCAGGCCGGCCGCGAGGCGACGAATCAGCTGGCCGCATTCGGACAGCAGCCGGCCCGCCGTCGCGTGCAGGATCTCGAGCGGGATGTCGAGGTCCTGGGTCATCAGCTGACCCGTGGCACCATCGCGCCACGCCGCATCTCCGATCGCGCCACGCTCCGGCCATACACCGAGATGACGGATCGCGTCCGAGCGATCGTCTCCCGATCGATGGCTCTCGACCGCCGCGGCCAGGGCCAGCGCGAGTGACTCCGGGCTCGGCGCTCCATAGAGCGTCACCACGTCACGCGACGGACGATCGGCGTCCAGCGGCGACGGCACGGAATTCACATGCGCGAGCACGGGCGAGTGGTCGGACCCATCCTCCAACATCACGAGGACGTCCATCCCTCCCTCCTTGATCGGTGCCCGCTCTTCCCCTGCGACTTGCATCTCCCCTCCAGTTCACGCGTTCTGCAACGCGCCAGCCGTCCACCATGGACGGCGTGTGGGGCCGTTCAGGGTACGTAGTCTCGAACCCGCGCCTCGGGCCGATGTTCCCGACCCGCTTCGACGTCTTCGTGATTCGCGCGCCCACGCGAAGGAACCTTCTTCCTCTGCGTCGACTCCCTATCGAGCAAGGCCCATGCCC
>DATAIN010000144.1:0-8178 GCA_036262635.1 Gemmatimonadaceae bacterium
CGAGGAGATGGTCCGCCTCGTCCCCGTCTCGCTGCGGGAGGCGGCGCTCGCGTTAGGCTACTCGCGCTGGCGCACCTCGCTGGCGATCGTCCTCCGCACCGCGGCAGCGGGGATCGTCACCGGCGCCCTCGTCGCCGTCGCGCGCATCGCGGGCGAGACGGCGCCGTTGTTCTTCACCGCGCTCGGCAACCAGTTCATGTCGACATCGATCGACGAGCCGATCGCCGCGCTTCCCCTGCAGATCTTCAACTATGCGATCAGCCCCTACGACTCCGCTCACGCGCTCGCCTGGGCGGGAGCCGTCGTGCTCATCGGGCTCGTCCTCGTCTTCAGCGTCGCCGCCCGCGTCGCGACCCGAGCCCGCTTCGGACGTGCCGCGGACTGAGGTCGCGCCCGCGCCTGCCGCGACGACTGCCATCGCAGTGCGCGGGCTCGACGCGTACTTCGGGCGCCATCAGGCGGTGCGCGACGTGGACGTGGACTTCGGCATGCGCGAGGTGACGGCGATCATCGGACCGTCGGGATGCGGGAAGTCCACCCTGCTCCGCTGCCTCAATCGCATGCACGAGACGGTGCCGGGTGCACGCGTCGAGGGGAAGGTCTCGCTCCATGGCACCGACATCTACGCCGACGGGATCAGCCCGATCGCCCTGCGGCGCCACGTCGGGATGGTCTTCCAGCGGCCGTCGCCCTTCCCCACGATGTCGATTCGCGACAACGTCGCCGCCGGCCTCCGCGTGCGTGACGGGCGGAAGCCGTCGCGCGCCGAGACCGATCGCATCGTCGAGCGCGCGCTGCGAAGGACCGCGCTCTGGGACGAGGTGAAGGACCGCCTGAAGACGAGCGCGATCGGCCTCTCGGGCGGGCAGCAGCAGCGGCTCTGCATCGCGCGCGCGCTGGCCACCGAGCCGGCGGTGCTCCTCCTCGACGAGCCGACCGCGTCGCTCGACCCGATCAGCACGCAGAAGGTGGAGGAGCTGCTTTACGAGCTGCGCCGCGAGGTGACGGTGGTGATCGTGACGCACAACATGCAGCAGGCGGCGCGCGTCTCGGACCGCACCGCCTTCATGCTCGCCGGTGAGCTGGTGGAGGTCGCGCCGACGGCCGGCCTCTTCACCGCGCCCGGCGACGAGCGCACCGAGGCCTACATCACCGGACGCTTCGGATGACCGCCCCGCCGAGAATCAGCGCGGCCCACCACGCGCCACGGACGCCGCCCGCCGCCGGCGGCGACCATCCGGGCACGATCGCGGCGAGCCGCTTCTCCTTCTGGTACGGGAAGAAGCAGGCGCTGCACGAGATCGATCTGGTGATCCCGGCGCGCAGCGTCACCGCGCTCATCGGTCCGTCGGGGTGTGGCAAGTCCACCTTTCTCCGCTCGATCAACCGGATGAACGACCTGATCCCCGGCATCCGGCGCGAAGGCGACATCGCGCTCGACGGGGAGGGGATCTACGGGTCGGGGATGGACGCGACCGTCCTGCGCCAGCGCATCGGAATGGTCTTCCAGCGCTGGAACCCCTTCCCGAAGTCGATCTACGCGAACGTGGCGTATGGACCGCGCATCAACGGCAGTCTCTCGCGCGCCGACCTCGACGCCCTCGTCGAGAGCTCGCTCCGACGTGCCGCGCTCTGGGACGAGGTGAAGGACCGGCTCCGGCAGAGCGCCCTCGGCCTCTCGGGCGGGCAGCAGCAGCGGCTCTGCATCGCGCGCGCTCTCGCCAACGAGCCCGAGGTCCTGCTCCTCGACGAGCCCGCGAGCGCGCTGGACCCCATCGCGACGCAGAAGATCGAGGAGTTGCTCTACGAGCTGAAGCGCGAGCTCACCGTCGTCATCGTCACGCACAACCTGCAGCAGGCGGCCCGCGTCTCCGACTACACCGCGTTCTTCTTCATGGGGAAGCTCGTCGAGGTCGACACCACCGAGCGTATCTTCACCAGTCCGCGCGAGGACCGCACGGACGCCTACATCACCGGGAGATTCGGATGACCGCCCCCGACGCGACCCGCTTTCGCCACTTTCACGACCAGCTCGCGACGCTCAAGCAGCGCATGCTCGACATGTCCGGGAAGGCGGAGATCCTCATCGAGATGTCGGTGGACGCGCTCGCCGACCGCGACACCGCGAAGGCCGACGCCGTGATCGAGGGCGACCACGAGGTGGATGCGCTCGAGCTCGAGGTCGAGCAGCTCGCGATCTCGCTGCTCGCGCTGCAGCAGCCGATGGCGCGCGACCTCCGCTTCATCATCGCCGCGATCAAGATCTCGAGCGATCTGGAGCGCGTCGGCGATCACGCCGTCAACATCGCGCAGTCGGCGCAGCGCCTGGCCGCGTGGGGCGGCACCTTCCAGCTGCAGCCGCAGATCGAGGACATGGCGCGCCGCGCGCGGAAGATGCTCAGCGATGCGCTCGATGCCTTCGTCCGCGCCGACGGTACGTTAGGCCGTGCGGTCTGCCGTGAGGACGACCAGGTGGACGCGCTCCACAACTCGGTCTTCCGCGTCCTCCTCACCCACATGATGGCCGACCCGCGGACGATCAATCCCTCGCTCGAGGTCCTGCTCGTGAGCCGCAACCTCGAGCGCGTCGCCGACCTCGCGACCAACATCGGCGAGGACGCGGTCTTCCTCGCCGAGGGGAAGCAGATCAAGCACCACAACGAATCGCGGTAACGCGATTCCACAGCCGTTAGCTGCAAGCTGATAGCTGAACGCTGATAGCTGAAAGCTGAAAGCGACGGCGGTTGGGGGGAGAAGCAAGGCGGCCCGAGGGAATCCCCCCGGGCCGCCGTCGCTTCCAGCTTATCGCTTCCTGCCTCCAGCCTCCAGCCTATCGCGCCGCGACCGCCGGCTTCGCCGAGAGCCGCTTGTCCAGCGCCTTCACGACGTTCGCCGGAAGCGGCGCGTAATCGAGCGCCGGCCCGAGCTTCTGGCCGTCGTGGATCGCCCAGCGCAGGAAGTCGTTCAGCTTCTTTGCCTTCGTGGCGTCAGCCATGTTCCGGTAGACGAGGATCCACGTGAACGAAGAGATCGGATAGGCATCCTTCCCCGGCGCATTGACGATCGAGATGCGATAGTCCGTGTTCGCGGGGAGCGTCTTCGCGACGCCGGCCGCCGCCGCGGTCACCGACTGCGTGCTCGGCGCGACGAAGTTCCCCGCCGCGTTCCGGAGCTGCGCGACGGCGAGCTTGTTCTGGTTCGCGTACGCGAGCTCGACGTAGCCGATGGCGCCCGCGATCTGGCTGACCTGCCCCGCGACGCCCTCGTTCCCCTTCGCGCCGATCCCCACCGGCCACTGCACTTCCTTCCCCTTGCCGGGCCCCGCCGCCCACGCCGGGCTCACGCTGGTGAGGTAGTCCGTGAAGATGAAGCTCGTTCCGCTCCCGTCGGAGCGGTGCACCACCAGGACGTCGGCGTCAGGCAGCGCGACGCCGTGATTCAGCGCGGCGATGCGCGCGTCGTTCCACTTCACGATCTTGCCGAGGAAGATGTCGGCGACGACGTCGCCGGTCAGCCGGAGCGGCCGCTTGACCGAGGGCAGGTTGTAGGTGATGGTCACCGCGCCCATCGTCATCGGGTAGTGGAGCACCGCACCGCCCTTCGCCTTCGCCAGCTCCTCGTCCTTCATCGGCGCATCGGAGGCACCGAAGTCGACCGTCTGCTCGCTGAGCTGACGGATCCCGCCGCCCGAGCCGATCGACTGGTAGTTGATCTTCACGCCGGTCTTCGCCGCGTAGGCGTCGAACCACTTCGAGTAGAGCGGATACGGGAAGGTCGCGCCGGCGCCCGTCAGGTCGACGCTCTGGGCGAGGAGGGGGGCGGCGGCGAGGAAGGCGGCGGTGGCGACCGCGGTGCGAGTCCAACGATTCACGAATGGCTCCGTATTGAGGTCGGGGGGTGCTGCTGCGACTCAACGATCGCCGGGGACCGTCGTCGCCGCGTCTCGGAGGTGTAACGGTCGCGTCACATGGCGCGCCCGCGCTCCCTGCCACGCGATTCCCTCGCTCCGTTCGCCGAGGATCTGCCGGTAGCTGTGGTCGAGCCGGTCGAGCTCCGCGTCCCACGAGAGGGCCTCCGCGGTCGCGCGCGCCGTCCGTCCCAGCCGCGTCGCGAGCCTGCGGTCCATCGCCAGCCGGACCATCGCACTCGCCATCGCCCGCGCATCGTTAGGCGGGAAGGCGATCCCGTTCTCCCCGTCGCGCAGGTGGTCGGCGACGCCGCCGGCCGGCGTGGCGATGACGGGCAGCCCGCACGACATCGCCTCGAGCACGACGAGGCCGAGCGTCTCGGTGAGCGAGGAGAACACGAACGCGTCCGCGCTGGCGTACAGTCGCGGGAGCAGCGTGCGGCGATCGAGATAGCCGAGGAAGGTGACGCCGCGCGGAGCGCGAGCGCGGAGCTCCTCTTCGCAGGGCCCGATCCCCGCGATCACGAGATGAACCGCGCCCTCGGGTAGTGCGCCGCGCGCGATGGCGTAGGCGTCGAGGATCGTTTCGACTCCCTTCTCCGCGGCGAGCCGGCCAACGTGAACGAAGGTGAAGGCATTGCTGAAGCCGTACGCCTCGCGCAGCACCGCGCTGCGGAGCTTCGGATTGAAGATCGCGCCATCGACACCGCGTCCCCAGACCTCGACGTCGCGCGCTCCCATGCGCATGACGTCCTCCCGTGCCGGCGCGGACGGCGTGAAGGTGCGGCGCGCGCGACCGTGGAACCGCCCGATGTAGCGGCTTACCGTGCGGCGAAGCCATGGTACGCCGTACGACTCGGTGTAGCGCGAGAAGTCGGTGTGATACGACGTCGTCAGCGGAATGCCCGCGCGCGCCGCGGCGATCTGTCCGAGGCGGCCGATGACGAACTCCGTCTCGCAGTGCACGATGTCAGGCTCGAAGCGCCGGATGGCTCCGGCGACCGCGGGATAGTTCGGTGCCGCGATGCGGATGTCGGGATACAGCGGGAAGCCGGCATTGGCGAGCGTGGTGAGCTCGTCCTCGAGCCCTGCTCCCGGCTGCGCGCCGCTGAACGGATTGGGCGCGCTCGCCGGATACCGCGGCGCGACGACGCCCACCTTCCAGCCGCGTGCGCGAAGCCCCGCGACGGAGAGGGCGGTGACCACGGAGACCCCGTTCACCTGGGGCGGATACGTATCGGTGCAGAAGAGGATGCGGGGGGCGTCCTGCTCGCTCATGACTCGCTCTGAAGGTGACGAACACGAGTCTCGGTGCACCGCGTAACGGTCGCGTGACTGCACCGTCACGAAGGTGAAAGGCGATGGCTCGCCGGCGGGGACCCGGCTCGCGTTACACGACCGTTGCCTCGTCGCCACGTGTCCGGGACATTGCGCGCCGATCTTCTCTCGCGATGGGTATCTCCATGCTGACTCGACTCGACGCGCACGATCGCGCGCTCTTCGCTCGCTACGCCGTCGGCCCTTCGCGCCGGCGCGCCGCGCGGTGGGGATGGACGCTCGTGACGCACCTCGGCGGCGCCACCGGAAGCATCGCGGCGGCGATCACGCCGATCATCGCGGGGGGCACGATGCGCCAGATCGGGGTCCACGCGCTCGTCGCGCTCGTCGTCTCGCACCTGATCGTCCAGGCGATCAAGCGCACGGTGGGGCGGCCGCGTCCCTCGCGCCATGGCGGGCGCTCGTGGATGGACGAGCCCGACCGGTTCTCCTTCCCCTCCGGCCACTCGGCGGCGGCGATGTCGGTGGCCGCGGTGTTCGCCCTCGCCTGGCCCGGCCTCGGGCCGGTTCTTCTCCCGGTGGCCGTCGTCGTCGGGTTCTCGCGCGTGCGGCTCGGCGTGCACTATCCGGGCGATGTGCTCGCGGGCCAGATCATCGCGATCGTCACCGCGCTGATCATCGTCGCCTGAACGGCGGAGGGGCCGCGCCCCGCGGCGCGGCGTCCGTTTCCGCGTGTAACGAGTTCGTGGCGGCGGGAACTCGCCGGGCGTCGTCCCGCTTTGCCCGCCATGACGACACGTGCACTGCGCGACCGGTTCGGCCCCTGGGCCGTCGTGACGGGGGCGTCCTCCGGTATCGGCCTGGCGATGGCGCGCGAGGCGGCGCGGCGCGGTCTGGATGTCGTACTCGTCGCCCGGCGCCGCGAGGCGCTCGATCGCGTCGCCGGGGAGCTGCGCGCGCGACATGCGATCGCGACGCGTGTCGTCGCCCTCGACCTCGCGCGCCCGGACGGAGCGACGGAGCTGCTCGCGGCGACGCGCGATCTCGATATCGGCCTGCTGGTGGCCGCAGCGGGATTTGGTACATCCGGCGCCTTCATCGACTCCCCGCTCGACCGCGAGCTGGAGATGCTCGACGTGAACTGTCGCGCCGTGCTCGTGCTCGCGCATGAATACGGCCGGCGTCTCGCCGCGCGCGGCAGCGGCGGGATCGTGCTGCTCTCGTCGATGCTCGCGTTCCAGGGAACGCCGCTCGCGGCGCACTATTCGGCGACCAAGGCGTGGGTTCAATCGCTCGCCGACGGGCTGCACGTCGAGCTCTCGCCACGCGGCGTGAGCGTGATCGCCACGGCGCCCGGCCCGACGCGCAGCGGCTTCGCGGCGCGCGCGAACATGCGCATGAGCGCGACGGTCGCCCCCGACGTCGTTGCGCGGACCACCTTCCGCGCGCTTGGCCGGAAGTCCACGGTGCTTCCCGGGGCGCTCACCAAGCTGCTGGTCTACTCGCTCCTCCCGCTCCCGCGGTGGGCGCGCTCGCGCATCGTCGGCGCAGTGATGCGTGGGATGACGCGCCACCAGACGGGCGCGGGCTGAGCGGCCACTCGCCGGGATGCGCCGTATCCGTACGACGTGACGCACGGTGGACGCCTCGCGTGGCGTCAGCGCGTCGGCGGCGGATCGCGTCGTCCGCCGGGGACGCCGGCTTTGCCTGCGGATCGCCGTCAATCATCGGTCATCGTGAGCGTGTCCAGAAGCACGTCGTCGCTCAGCCTCGCGAGCGGGACGTCGGCCGCGTGGAGCTCGGACCGGATCCCCGCGACGGTGCAGGTGAACAGCACTGCGTGTCCACCGTCGGTCCAGACGTCGCGTACCTCCCAGGTCATTCCGCGGGCGTCGGTGATGCGGCGGGCCACCATGTCGGGTGGCCGACGCGGCGTGTGCGGAGCCGCGATGTGCTGCGTAGCGGCGATGGCGCGGAGCATTGGCACTCTCCTGTGGGCAGCGGCGATCGCTTCCTGTTCGGGAACGATGCCGCCGTGACGTCGCCGCGCCAGCACGTGCACGTATCACCCACGTAACGCTGTCGGCGAGCGCGCGGCTCATGGAGCCGCGCGCTCGCCGCCGATCAGTAGCCGCCGCGCGCCCTGGCCACCGGAAAGATCGCCATCGTCTTGTCGCGGCCGTCGCCGCCGCGATGCTGCGCATTGACGAAGAGGCGCGCACCACCCTTGTCGAAGTAGATCCCCGTCGGCTCGGCGTCGCAGTCGGTGAGTGAGGCGAAGCGAACCAGGCTCGCCGCGGGGCCGTGCTGGCCGCCGGTAGCCGGTGTCGCGGCCCAGATGTCGTCGCCCTTCACCTTCCCCGCGCCGTTGCGGAAGTTCCCCCCCGGATCCTCCGCGATGTAGAGGTTGCCCGCGCGATCGAGCGCGAGGTTGTCCGGCCACTCGAACTCCGACGTCGCGTTGAGACCGACGCGCACGTAGTCGTAGACGAACGCCGTCGCGTGGTCTCTGCCCCCCGCGGGCTCGCGAAGGTCGATGCCGAGCACGCGGTTGTCGCCCGGACCGGTGACCGCGACGTACAGCGTGTTCGCGCCGTCATGGCTGTTCCCGGTCGACGTCGCGATCTCGACGTCCTCCGGCCGCGCATAACCGGTCGCCTGCACCCGGTCGCCTTCCGCGCTCGCGTCGACCTGCACCGCCGCGCGGTCGAGCGCCACCCACTCTCCCGCGCCGGTGCGGTCGCCCGTCGGCGCGGTGACCTTCAGCGCGTAGAGCTGGCCGCTCGATAGATCGCCCTTGCGGTCGGGGACGAAGCGGAAGATGTAGCCGGGCGTCCGCTCGCTGATGCTGTAGAGATTCCCCTGCGGGTCGAAGCGCATCCCCTCGTGCGACTTGGAGCCGAGTGCCGGACGGGCCACGACCGAGTCGGCGAGCATCGGATTGGACTGGTTCACGAAGACTTCGTAGACGAGTCCCGCGCGCGCGGCCGGAT
>DATAIN010000145.1:0-17698 GCA_036262635.1 Gemmatimonadaceae bacterium
GGGCGGCGCGGGGCGCGGCGGCGCGCGCGGACTTCGCGTGGGATGCGGAATGTAACGCCCGGGACTGCTTTTTGCCTTGCTCGCGCCCGCCATGAGCTCAGCGCCGCGCGAACGTTGGATTCTTCGGAAGGGCAGTGCGTCCAGCGGCTTCCGCTACGAGACGGAAGACGGGAAGGCCGTCCGCGACGCGAAGACGCTCGAGCGCATCGACCTCCTGCGGGTCCCACCCGCGTGGCGCGATGTCCATCTCGCGGCGAGCTCGCGCAACGCGATCCAGGCCTGGGGCTTCGACGCGCGCGGCCGGAAGCAGTACCGCTACCACGAGAGCGCGACGCGACGCGGCGAGCTGCGGAAGTACTATCGCGTCCGCCAGCTCGGGCGCGACCTGCCGCGGATCCGGCGCGTGCTCGCGTCACACGAGCGTCGCCGCGAGCCGACGCTGGAGCGCGTCGCCGCGGGGGTGCTGCGATTGATCGCCGAGCGCTGCTTCCGTCCCGGGAGCGATCGCTACGTCAGGGAGAACCGCTCCTTCGGCATCACGACGCTCCGCAAGTCGCACGTCTTCGTCGACGGCGACAGCGTCGTCTTCTCCTTCCGCGGCAAGAGCGGGATCAGGCAGCGGCAGCTCATCGTCGACCGCGCCATCGCGGGCTTCGTACGCACGCTGCTCGAGACCCCCGGCACGCGCCTCTTCCGGTACGAGCGCGACGGCGAGTGGTTCGATCTCGATGCGCGCACGCTCAACGAGTATCTCCGCGACTCACTCGGCTTCCCGTACACGGCCAAGGACTTCCGGACGTGGGGGGGAACGCTGCGTGCCGCGACGGTGCTCGCCGAGATCGGGCCGGCGCGCAGTGCGACGGAGGCCAAGCGCAACGTCGCGACGGTGATGCGTCTCGTCGCCGCGGAGCTCGGGAACACGCCGACGATCTGCCGCAAGTCGTACGTCCACCCGGTGCTCATCGAGCGGTATCTCGAGGAGGGTGAGACGATCGCCGAACGGTGGCGCGGCGGCTCTCGCGCCACCGGAACGAACCACACCGCCGAGGAGCGCGCGCTCGTCCGATTCCTCGACGAGCACTTCCCCGAGCGGCGGAAGCGGCGCCGCCCCGAGGACTGAGCGGCCATTCCTCACGCGTCGCGCGCGCCGTACGTTTCGCGCCGTGACCATGAGACCCTCAGCGGAAACGCCGCATGTGATCGAGGCGGTGCGCTGGTCGCCCGACGGCAGCGCGGTGCGCATCATCGACCAGCGTCGCCTCCCCGCGGACTACGTCGAGCGCGACCTGCGCACCCTGGAGGAGGTCTGCGAGGCGATCGCGACACTCGCCGTGCGGGGCGCTCCGGCGATCGGAGTCGCGGGCGCGATGGGGCTCGTCGCGTCGCTGGCTGATTTCACGCGCGAGCCCAGCGATCGCTTCTCGGAGCTTCTCCGCCGGCACGCGGCGGCGATCCGGAACACCCGTCCGACCGCGGTGAACCTTCCATGGGCCGTCGGCCGGATGCTCGCGCGCGCGGAGCGGGAAAAAGGGCGGTCACCGCGCGAGCTGCACGACGCGCTGCGCGACGAGGCGACGGCGATCCTCGACGAGGATCGCGCCATGTGCCGGCGGATCGGTGAGCATGGCGAGGCCCTGCTCGCGCGGAGCGCGCGGGTGCTCACCCACTGCAACGCGGGGGCGCTCGCGACGGCGGGGATCGGCACCGCGCTGGCGCCCGTCTACGTCGCGGCCGAGCATGGCCGGCGCCTAACGGTGTACGCCGACGAGACGAGGCCCCTCCTGCAGGGGAGCCGGCTCACCGCATGGGAGCTCGCCCGCGCCGGGATCCCGGTCACCGTCCTCACCGACGGGATGGCCGCGTCGCTGATGCGCGCGGGCCGCGTGGACCTCTGCATCGTCGGCGCCGACCGCATCGCCGCGAACGGCGACGTCGCGAACAAGATCGGCACCTACGCGCTCGCGATCGCCGCGAAGCATCACGGGATTCCGTTCTACGTCGCGGCTCCCAGCTCGACGATCGACCCGGCCATCCCCGACGGCGGCGCGATCGAGATCGAGCAGCGGGCCGCCGACGAGGTGCGGCGCGGCTTCGGTGTGCTCACCGCACCGGAGGATGCGAGCGTGTACAACCCGGCGTTCGACGTCACGCCGGGAACGCTCGTCAGCGCCTTCGTCACCGACCGCGGGATCGTGCGCCCTCCGTACGACTTCAGCCGATGGGGACTTCGAGGAGAAGGGGAATGAGCTGCATCCTCGCGCTCGGTCAGGGCACCCCGCCGGCTCGCGCGGGTAAGGAGCAGTGGCGCCGCGCCGTTCGCGCGGCGCTCGCGTGGGCCCGCGACGACGGCTCGACGGCGTGATGAGGAGTCTCGACGTGGTGAAGCAGGCAGACGACCTCGAGCTGCATCTCGAGCGACTGGCGGATTGCCGCCGATGCGGCCATCCCGAGCCGATCGTACCGATTCTTTCGCGGGCGCGACGTCCCCGCGCGATGCTCGTCGGGCAGGCGCCGGGGAAGGTGGAGATCTCGAGCCGGAAGCCGTTCGCGGGGCGTGCCGGTCGGACGCTGTTCAAGTGGCTGGAGGAGGCTGGGCTGAGCGAGGGTCAGGCGCGCGAGCAGATATACATCTCCGCGATGACCCGCTGCTTTCCCGGCGCTCACCAGAGCGGTCGTGGCGATCGCGTACCGAGCCGGGCCGAGCTCGAGATGTGCGGTTCATGGCTCGATGACGAGCTGAAACTGATCAGACCTGACCTGATCATTCCCGTCGGGAAGCTGGCGATCGGCCGCTTTCTTGGCGGGGACGCGCCGCTCTCGGACGTCGTGGGGCTCGAGCACGTGGTCGAGCACCCGGGGGGCGAGAGCACCGTGATCCCCCTTCCGCACCCGTCGGGAGCGAGCAGCTGGATCCATGCCCCGGGCCACAAGGCGCTCGTGAAGCAGGCGCTCCGGCTCATCGGGAAGCGCATGCGGATGCTCGCCGCCGCGGCCCTGGTGCTGGCGCTGGCTCCCGCCGTGGCGGGAGCCCAGGCCAGGAGCGACCACTGGTTCGGCCCGGACAAGGTCAAGCACTTTTTCATGTCGGCGCTCGTGCAGAGTCTGACCTATTCTGTGGCCCAGGTCACCACGCGGGCCCCTCGATCGTCATTACTGTTGAGTGCGTCCGTCGCCAGTGCCGCCGTGGGTATTGGGAAGGAGATGCACGATCGCGGGTCGTATGGACTGTTCAGCGTCCGCGACCTCGCGTGGGACGCCGCGGGGGCGGGAACCGCCAGCCTGATGCTGGCTCGCACCCGACAGTAGGAGTGGTGGCTCGCTGTTTCATGGCGGTGCGCCCCGCTCTATATTGATGACGTTGTCCGTCATCGGCGTCGTCTCATCCTGACCGACTGTGGCCCGAGATGACATCACCGATCGAGACGTCCGAGAGCTCCGCCCAGAAGCGCACGAGCGGCGGCTCCAACCGGCGGAACAACCTCGTGCTGCGCGCCCTCATCGACGAGATGCTGGAGCGGGTGCGAGAACTGAATCGAGCCAACGGCGTCTGGACCCCCGACGAGCGCGCGCGCGCCGAAGCGGAGCTGGACGCGATCATGGCGCGGGTCCGGCGAGTGGCCGCACAGCGTCACGCCGCCAGCTAGACTCGCCGCCGACCACACGGCAGCGCGCCGCAAGGCGCCGCCCTCGCGCGCTTCGCGGGGATGGAGTCGAGGGATCGTGAAGGCACGCACGAAGTTCGTGATCGGCGGCGCCCTGGTGCTCAGCACCGCGGGCTATCTCATGGCCAGCTCGATCAAGCAGACGGGCGTCTACTACGTCACACCCTCCGAGCTGGCGACGCACGTCGCGGCCGACGCCAGCTTCCACGACACCGGGGTCAAGCTCGGGGCGCGCGTCGTCCCGGGCACCATCGTCCGCGACCCCGGCGGAAAGCTGTTCCAGTTCCGCGTCTCCGACGGCTCGACGACCTATCCGGTCGTCTACCGCGGCATCGCCCCCGACACCTTCACCGACGGAGTGGACGTCGTGGTCGAGGGGCGATTGGGGCGCGACGGGACCTTCCACGCGACGACGCTCCTGGCGAAGTGCGCCTCGCGCTATGAGAACGCGCCTCCGGGCGCCGGTGAACCCGGCGGGCATCCGGCTTCCGTCCCGAAGACGCGGCAGTCGTGATCCTGATCGGTGAGCTGTCGCTCTGGGTGGCCGTGGTCATGGCCGCCTGGACGACGACCGTGTCGTTCGCCGGCGGGAAGCTGCGCCGCCCCGACCTGATCGCGAGCGGCGAGCGCGGGTTGTACGCGAGCTTCGCGCTCGTCCTCCTCGCATCGATCGGGCTCTGGACCGCCCTCCTCTCGCACGACTTCTCCCTTGAGTACGTCGCGTCGAACACCAGCCGGAACATGCCGGCCGTGTACGTCTTCGCCGCGTTCTGGGGCGGGCAGGCGGGATCGATGCTCTTCTGGGCGCTGATTCTCTCCCTCTACGGGACGCTCGCCGTGCTCTCGAGCCGGCACCGCGCGCGCGACCTGATGCCGTGGGTGACGGGGACGCTCGGCGCGGTGCTGCTGTTCTTCCTGCTCACGACCTGTCTCGGCGCGAACCCCTATACGCGCCTGCCGTTCGTCCCGATCGACGGCCGCGGCCTCAATCCGCAGCTCCAGAATCCGGGGATGGCGATCCATCCGCCGAATCTCTACCTCGGCTACGTCGCGACGACCGTTCCATTCGCCTTCGCCATCGGCGCACTCGTCACGCGGCGGCTCGACAACGAGTGGCTCGGCGCGGTGCGGCGGTGGGCCCTCGTCTCCTGGTTCTTCCTCACCGTCGGCATCACGTTAGGCATGTGGTGGGCGTACGTCGAGCTGGGCTGGGGCGGCTACTGGGCCTGGGATCCGGTCGAGAACGCGTCCTTCCTGCCCTGGCTGACGGGGACCGCGTTCCTCCACTCGATCATGATCCAGGAGAAGCGCGGGATGCTGAAGAAGTGGAACGTCATCCTCGTGGTGGCGACGTTCCTCCTCGCGATCCTCGGGACGTTCATCACGCGCAGCGGGATCATCTCGAGCGTCCACGCGTTCGCGCAGTCGCCGGTCGGGACATGGTTCGCCGGCTTCCTCGTCCTCGCCATCGGCATCACGGCCTTCCTCGTGACGACGCGGCTGCGCGACCTCGAGGCGCCGGTGACGCTCGAGAGCGTGGTGAGCCGCGAGGCCGCGTTTCTCTACAACAACCTCGTCCTCTGCGGGATCGCCTTCTCGGTGCTCTGGGGGACGCTGTTCCCGATCATCAGCGAGTGGGTGCGCGGGACGAAGATCACCGTCGGCCCGCCCTTCTTCAACGCCGTGAACGTACCGTTAGGCCTGCTCCTCCTCGGGCTCACCGGGGTCGGCCCGCTCATCGCCTGGCGGCGTGCCAGCACGGCGAACCTCAGGCGGCAGTTCGCGTCGCCGACGATCGCCGGCGTGGCGACGGGGGCGCTGCTCCTCGCCGCCGGGATGCGCGACGTGTACGCGCTGATCTCGTACACGCTCGCCGGGTTCGTCGCCGCGACGATCGTGCAGGAGTTCACGAAGGGGACGGCGGCGCGGCGCACCATCCATGGCGAGTCGCTCCCCCTCGCGCTGGTGCGGCTCGTGGCGCGCAACCGGCGGCGCTACGGCGGCTACATCGTCCACCTCGGCGTGGTCGTCCTGTTCGCCGCGTTCGCGGGGATGGCGTTCAAGAAGGAGCATGACGTCACCCTCCGCCCGGGGCAGAGCTTCGAGGCGAAGGATCCATGGGGGCACGGCTGGCGCTTCGTCAGCCAGGGGATCTCGCGCTTCGAGGCCTCGAACCGCGATGTCGTCGCGATCGGGCTCGACGTGTTCCGCGATGGTGAGCGGATCGGGGTGATGACGAGCGAGCAGCGGCAATACCGCGACAGCCGCGGGCAGCCGACCTTCAATCCTTCCACCGAAGTCGGGATCCACGGTACGCTCAAGGAGGACACCTACATCGTGCTCGCCGGCGTCACCGGTGACGAGACGGCGGAGCTGCGGATCAGCTTCAATCCGCTCGTCTGGTGGGTATGGTATGGCGGAGCGATCATGGCGATCGGTGGGCTGATCGTGATGTGGCCCGCCGCCGAGCGCCGGAAGGCGGCGAGCGGCTACCGCGCGAGTCTCGCGCCCGGCGCCGACCTCGCCGAGGCGGGGGCGCGATGAGGCCGATCCCGCGGCGTGAGGCGCTCCGGCTCGGCGCGGCGTCGGCGCTGCTGCTCGTGGCGCGCGACGCCCTCGCCCAGGGCGCGGCGTCGCGCGACAGCACGGGCGCGCCTAACGGTCCGACCGACGGCGCCTCGGGCTCGAACCTCTTCTCGATGGATCAGGGGGCGGCGCGCACGGTCCGTCGTCCGCCGAAGCCCGATGCCACGACCCGGATCAGCGACGAGGAGCGCGACGCGACGGAGAAGCGGCTGCGCTGCCAGTGCGGCTGCACGCTCGACGTGTATACCTGCCGCACGACCGACTTCGCCTGCGAGGTGTCGCCGGCGATGCATCGCGACATCATCTCCCTGGTCGAGGGAGGATACGGCGCGCAGGAGATCGTCGACGCGTTCGTCGGGAGCTACGGGGAGAAGGTTCTGATGGCGCCGACGAAGCGCGGCTTCAATCTCGTCGGGTGGACGATGCCCTTCGGCGCGCTGCTCGTCGGCGGCGGGATGCTCGCCATCCTGCTCCGGCGCTGGCACCGCCGCGCCGCGGCGGTGCGGACGACCGAGCGCGCGCCGGCCGCGGTCCCCGGCGTCGACGCGACGGACGACGAGCTTCGCCGCATCGAGGCGGCAGTCCGGGGCGACGCGTCGTGATCGCGCTCATCGTCGGGACGCTGCTCGCGATCGGCGCGATGGCGTTCGTGCTCGCGCCGCTCTTCGGAGACGCGAGCGCCGTGGCGCAAACCTCCGGTGTGCCGCGCGACGCGTCGCGTGAGGCTCGCTCGCGCGAGGAAGCGGCGGTCGAAGCGCTGCGTGAGATCGAGTTCGACCGCGTCACGGGAAAGCTCGCCGACGCGGATTACGCGGCGCTTCGTGCACGGTACACGAAGCAGGCGGTCGCGGCGATGCGTGCCGCGTCGAAGGGCGCGGTGGTCGATGAATCCGACGTCGAGGCGGCGATCCGTCGGGCGAGGGAGGCGCAGGCGAGCGCTCCGAGCTGCCCGGAACACGGCCGGAGGCCGGAGCGCGATGCCAGCTACTGCTCGGAATGCGGTCGCTTCCTCGGCGGCGCCTGCGTGCACTGCGGCGCGACGACCGCCGCCCCCGGCGCGCGCTTCTGCGAGAACTGCGGGCACCGGCTGCTGGCGGCGTGACTGCAGCCATTAGCCGTTAGCCATTTGCCGTTAGCGTTGAGCGACTGCGGTAGCACCGCGTCGAGGGGAAAGAAGCCGGCGGCCGGGGGGAATTCCCTCCGGCCGCCGTTTCTCGACGCTAAAGGCTAATGGCTAACGGCCCGGTTCTCACTGCCTGCACGCGCCGCGCGGATCGGGCTTCGGCTGATCGACGACGATGCGGTGATCGAGGTTGGCGGCGTGGAGCGCGACGTCCTCCACCAGGTTCGCGACCCGCGCCATGTGATCGTAGTCGATGAACTCCGGCTCGTCGGTCACCTGATGGTAGTCGGAGTGACCGCCGGTCGTGAAGAAGGTGATCGGGATGCCGTAGCGCGCATACTCGTAGTGGTCGCTGCGGCAGTAGATGTTCATCGGATGCCCGTTCGCGTCCATCGAGTAGTCGAAGACGAAGCCGTGCTTGTCCTGCGTGTTGACGCGCTCGACGAGATCGCCGAGCTCCGTCGACAGGCGGCGCGAGCCGACGAGCTGCAGGTAGTTCGGGCCGCCGTGAATCAGTGCGCCGTCCTTCGTCACGCCGACGACGTCCGCCGCGGCGCCGCGGCCCACCATGTCGAGGTTGAGCTGCGCGACGATCGAATCGCGCGGCACCGTCGGATGATCGGTGTAGTACGCCGACCCGAGCAGCCCCTTCTCCTCGCCGACGTGCCAGACGAAGAGGATCGAGCGCTTCGGGCGCGCCTTCCCCTTGAGCGAGGCGAGCCTCTCGGCGATCTCGAGGACGCTCACCGACCCGGAGCCGTCGTCATCGGCGCCGTTGGAGATCGAGTCGAGCCGCGCCGCGCCGGCGTGCGCGCTCTGCCACGCGCGGTACACCGTGTCGAACTGGGCGAGCTGCTCGGTGGTGCCCTGCTTCTGCGCGTCTTCCGCGCCGCCCGGGCGCACGATGTGGTTGAACAGCCGGAGCGAGTCGGTGTTGACCGGGCGGTTGTTCGCGCCGACGTGATCGTTGTGCGCACCGATCGCGACGTACTCGCCCTTCAGCTTCGCGTCGCTCCCGGGGAGGATCGCGACGACGTTCCGCGTCGGGAAGGGCACGGGCCGCACCTTGACGCGCACGTCGATCTCGAGGGACGAGTCGGCGTCCGCACCTTTCGTCAGCGAGTCGAGCGACTTCCTGAAGAGCAGCGAGGCCGCATCCGCGGTGAGGAGCACGAGCGGCGGCGTCCGGCGCGTGGCGGCGGCGGGATCGTCGACGAACTGGCTCGGGCGACGGTAGAAGGCCATCGACTGCGCGGGAGCGACGACCATCACCAGCGCGGCCTCGGGATACAGCCTTGCCGCGCCACGGATCGCCCGCGGCGACGCTTTGGGCGAGACGGTGAGCAGCACCTGGCGCTGCAACGTGGAGTCGGGCGAGATCAGCGACGCGGAGTCGCCGATCTGTCCACCGTGGATCACGGCCGCGTCCTCCATCGCGAACGACTCGCTCGCGGAGACCACCCAGTCGCGTCCGAACCTGAGCGCGCTGCCGCCGATCGCCAGCGTCGAGGCCGAATCGACCGTCCGCGTCTTGAAGGGCAGCGTCTGGAAGTACGTGCCGCCGTCGCCCGCGGGGCGAAGCCCGATGCGCTTCGCTTCGGCGGCGATGTAGTCCGTTCCCTTCACGTTGCCGAGCGTCCCCGCCTCGCGCCCCATCATCGAGTCGTCGGCGAAGATGTAGAGCCGCGTCATGAGATCCGCCGCGGTGATGTTCGGCGACGTCGGCTTCGGGGCGTGCTTGTGGGGAAGCGTGCCGGGTGCGCTGGACGAGGCGTGGCGGGCGGGGTGCGCCGCCTGCGCGGGGAGGAGGGCCGGGAGGAACACGACCGCGGCCAGCGGGAGGAGTCGCTTCATGCTCGGGGGAGGGAATGGGCGTCGGGGCGCGCCGGGCAGCACGCCGATCGGTGCGCCGGGACGGGCGCGGTGTCAGACGACGGAAGATACGCAGCGCACCCGGGGCGCGTTGACAGGGCATTGCAAGGTCGGGCGCGGGCCGCGGTTAATGTCGTGGCAAGCATCGATCTTGCACCTTCTCATCCGAGCACGCAGCACCTCGACCGACATCCACTCGCAGCAGAGGTTCGAACATGCGCAAGCAGACGATGATCGCTCTCGCGGTGGCCGCCGGGATCGCGATCCCGGTGCTCGCCCAGGCGCAGCAGCAGGACACGACGAAGTCGAAGCCTGTGACGCCGGCCACAGTCGCCACCGCGACGGGAAAGGTGGCGAAGAAGGCGGGGAAGCAGACGGAGAAGCAGGCGAAGCGCACTGCCAAGGGCGTGAAGAAGGTGTACAGCCGCAAGGCGCGCCAGGAAGGAAAGATCAAGAACGAGCAGCGGGACAGCACGAAGGCCAAGCCCTGACCTTTCGGGGCGGGTGGTCGGACAACGGGGCCGTGGCAGTCGCCACGGCCCTTTTCTTTCATGGCGGGTCCCCGGCCACCGCTGGCGGTGGCGAACGGCTGGTGAGCACCTCCCACTCTCGTCCATGTCGATCCGCAGACGTCCTCGTGTCGTGGCGCGCATCGGAGCCGTGGTGCTGGCCTGCTGCTGTGGAATGGTCGCCTGTGGAGGCGACGACCCGGAGAAGAGCATCGAGTCGCTCGATTCCTGGCGATCGAGCGTTCAGATGGCGACGACCGCGGTCCGTCTCGGCTGGGTGACGCCGCGGTACGCGAAGCAGGTCCGCGACCGCGCGACGGCCGCGCTGAACGAGACGCGCGAGAAGGGACCGAAGCCGCGGAGGCCGAGCGAGCAGCAGGCGACCGACGCTGCGGCGCGGCGGCTTCACGACGCGCTGGATTCGCTCACCGCGGAGGTCGTCCGGTGAAGAAGCTCGCGGAGATCGCGCTCGGAATCGTCACGAGCATCGGCGGTTTCCTCGAGGTGGGCTCGATCGCCACCGCGGCGCAGGGGGGCGCGGAGTTCGGCTTCCAGCTCGCGTGGGCGGTGCTGCTCGGCGCTCTCGGTCTGATGTTCCTGATGGAGATGGGAGGAAGACTCTCCGCGGTCACGAAGCGCACGCTGGCCGATCAGATGCGCGAGCGCTTCGGGATCAGGATCTTCCTCCTGCCGCTCATCGCGACGCTGCTCGTGAGCTTTCTCGTGCTGTCGTCGGAGATCGGCGGCGTCGCGCTCGCGCTGCAGATGGCGACCGGCATCCGCTTCCAGCTCTGGGCGCTGCCGATCGCATTGTTCGGCTGGTTCGTGCTCTGGCGCGGCAACTTCGGGGTGGTCGAGAAGGGAGCGGCGACGCTCGGCCTGGTCTCGGTCGTCTTCGCCGTCGCCGCGGCCGCGCTGCACCCGCGCTGGACCTCGGTCGGTGCCGCGCTCGTGCCGAGCGCGCCGACGCACGACCACGCGCGCTACTGGTATCTCGCGCTGAGCATCCTCGGCGCGTCGATCAGCCCCTACCTGTACTTCTTCTACTCGGCGGGCGCGGTGGAGGACAAGTGGACGCCGGAGCACCTGCCGGTGAACCGGATCACCGCATCGTTAGGCAACCTGTTCGGCGGCGGGCTGGCGCTCGCTGCGCTCGTCGTCGCCGCGATGGTGCTGCTGCCCCGCGGCATCCACGTCGAGAAGTACGAGCCGCTCGGGATGCTGCTCACCCCCGCGCTGCACCATCCGGGGTTCGTGTTCTTCCTCGCGACGCTCGGCATCACCTGCTTCGGGACCACGCTCGAGATCTCGCTGTCGGTGGCGTACCTGCTCGCCCAGGGGCTCGGCTGGTCGTGGAGCGAGAACCTGCCTCCGTCGCGCGACTCGCGGTTTGCGGTGACGTACACGTTCCTCATCTTCGCCGCGGCGATCCCCATCCTCATCGGCACCGACGTGCTCGCGCTCACCAACTTCTCGATGGTGCTGACCGCGGCCAGCCTTCCCGCGTCGATCCTGCCGATGCTGGTGCTGATGAACGACCGCGACGTGATGCAGAAGCACGCCAACGGGCTTGCCGGCAACCTCGCGCTCGGTGCGCTGGCGATCCTCTCGGTGGTGCTGTTCGTGGCCGCGTTTCCCCTGCAGCTCCTCGGAGGAAGCTGAGCATGGCGGAGATCGAGCTGGTGCACGACGTGCTCGACATGCAGCTCGTCGATCGGAACGGCGAGAAGATGGGGCGTGTCGACGGGATCACGATCGAGCTGCGCGATGGCCAGCCGCCGCGCGTCGTCGAGCTGCTCGTCGGCGGCACCGTGCTCGCCGACCGCGTCGGATCCTGGATGGTCTGGCTGCTCCGAGGCCTCGGCGCGCTCGCGCGCGTGAAGCCGGTGGTGACGCGCCTCCCGTTCGAGGTCGTGCACGCGGTGAGCGACACGATCGAGCTCGACGTGGACGCGAAATCGACGACCGCGATGCGCACGGAGCAGTGGTTCGACAAGCTGGTCTGCGCGATCCCCGGCGCGTCCGGCTCCAAGGGAGGGCAGGAATGAACGCGCGTGTTCGGGCCGATCTGATCGTCGGACGTCCGGTGCGAGACGCGAGCGGCCGCCGTGTGGGACGGCTCGGCGAGATGCGAATCGAGCTCGCGGCACCCGGTGGGACCGACTACGTCGTGCGCGAGTTCGAGCTGATCACGGGAGGCTGGCTCGCGTCGCTCGTCGGCGCGCAGTTCGCGGCGGTCGTGGCGCGCTGGCTCGGGCGCGAGCCGGCGCGGCGCGTCGTCGGGTGGCGCGAGCTCGACCTCACCAACCCGACGGCGCCGCGCCTGCGGAGCTGAGCGTCAGCCGCGCTCGATCGCGTCGAGCCGGCGCATCGCGATCCGGATGGGGACGATCGTCGCCGACACGCAGAGCAGGGCGGCGAGCCCGAAGCCGACCAGCATCTCGGTGGTGCTCGGCGCGGTGTTGTAGATGCGCGCGCTCAGGTATCCATACACCGGGCGCGCCTCGAGGATGATCGTCCCGCCGATCACTCCCACCGACGCCATCATGAAGAGCAGCCCGCCGAACGAGGTCGGGATCTGCGCCGCGTTCTCCGTCTCGAACTGCGGATAGAGCGTCCCGAAGCCGATCGCCAGTCCGGCGATGGCGAAGGTGAGCAGGACGATCGTGAACAGCGAGACCCACATGATGAACTCGCTCGTGCGCAGCAGGTAGTTCGTCGCCCCGACGATGATCAGCGCGAGCACGAGCAGCGGCAGCGTCCCGACCCAGAACTTCGACCAGAGCAGGTCGTGCATCGAGATGGGGCTCGAGCGCAGGAGCCAGAGCGTCCGCCCCTCGAGGCTCACCCCGGGGAAGATGAAGCGCGCGGCGATGGAGGCGAGGACGAAGCCGGCGAGCACGAGATTCAGGAAGGGGACGATGTTCACGATGAAGAACGTCAACCCTTCGCTGGTCAGCGGCAGATACTTGATGTTGAACACGTAGACGACGATCAGCACGCCGAGCAGGATGAGCTGCGACCACTGGGTGGTGTCGCGGAAGAAGACGCGGAGCTCCTTGAGCACCAGCTCGCGGCGCCGGACGCCGAAGGGCGCAAGCAGCGTCGAGAGGACGCGGCGCACGATGCCGTCGCGCGCGAACGTCTGCGCGCTTTCCTGCGCCTTGGTATATCCGCGCGCGTAGAGAGCGCGATGGAGCAGCGCGCCGATCACCACCGCCGCCGCCGCCGTCGACCAGAGGAGATAGAAGGGAAGGAGATCGGTCGGGCCGCGCAGCCAGCCCATCACCGCCTGCTGCGCCCACTCGCTCGGCAGCGCGGGGTTGGTCGGACCGCGGAGGAGGACGATGAAGTCGGTGAGCGAGCGGAAGCCTTCCGGCCGCGCCAGCTTCTCGGGGCGCAGCATCCGGAAGAGCAGCACCAGCCCCGCCGCCGCGAGGACCGCGATGAGGCTCAGGATGTCCCGCGTCCGCCGCGCCGGGAACACGTTCACGAGCACGAGCGTCAACGCGCTCCCGATCACGGTGGGGATGGCGATGAACGGCACGAATACCGCGAGCACGATGAGGGGATACGCCCACCCGCCATGATAGACCACGCCGTACGCGGCGAACATCGGGACGGCGAGGAGCACCACCATCCAGCTCGAGTGGACCATCGTCTCGAGCAGCTTCGCGCCGTACAGGCGCAGCCAGTCCACCGGCGCGGCGACCAGCATGTCGAGGTCGCGCGCGAGGAAGAAGCTGGACAGCGCGGTGATGACGTTCGACAGCAGGAGGATCGAGAGGAAGCTGACGAGCATCAGCCCCATGAGCTTCCCGGCGAGCAGCGCGCCGATGTCCGTCGCGTTCCGGAAGTAGACGAGCATCCGGTACAGCATCGCGAAGATGAAGCTCCAGAAGCCCAGCCCGAGGAACGCGAGCAGGGTGAAGCGCGCGGCGCGTCCCCGCTCGTTGCTCATCGCGCGTGCGCGCGCCGTCAGCCACTTCGGGCCGAGGAGGTGCAGGAGCGCGGGATTCGGGAGCTCGGCTGCCGCGGTGATTCCGTCAGGCATTGAGGACCTCGACGAGCTCGCGCGCCGCGTTCTCCCCGGTGAGGCGGAGGAAGATCGTCTCCAGCCCCTCGGTGCCCGAGGCCGCGCTCGCCCGCAGCTCGCTCATCGTGCCTAACGCGCGGAGCTTCCCGCCCTGGACGATGCCGATCCGGTCGCACATCGCCTCGGCCACCTCGAGCGCGTGCGTGCTCATCATGATCGTGTTGCCGCGGTGCGTGTACTCGCGGAAGAGATCCTTGAGGATGCGCGCCGCCTTCGGGTCGAGGCCGACCATCGGCTCGTCGACGACGATGACCTCGGGGCGGTGCACGAACGCGCTGCTGATGATGAGCTTCTGCCGCATGCCGTGGCTGTAGCTCTCGACCAGCTCGTCGCGCCACTCCTCGAGATCGAACAGGGCGAGCAGCTCGCGGGCCCGGTGCTCGACGCCGGCGCCGCTCTGCTCGTACAGGCCGGCGACGAAGCGGAGGAACTCGATTCCCGTCAGCTTCTCGTAGATGAACGGCCGGTCGGGGATGAAGCCGAGCTTCGCCTTCGCCGCGGTCGGATCCTCGACGACGTTCACTCCGCCGATCCGGACCGCGCCCGAGGTCGGGCGGAGGATCCCGGCGATCATGCGCAGGGAGGTCGTCTTGCCGGCCCCGTTCGGGCCGAGGAAGCCGAAGAGCTCTCCGCGGGGAACCGTGAGGGAGAGGCCGTCGACGGCGGTGAAGCTTCCGTAGCGCTTCGTGAGCGCGCTGAGCTCGATCATGGGAGCGTGCCGGTGGTGCGTCGCGAGCGTTCGCGACGCACCGGTTCAGCGCGCGCTCACGACGTCGATCTTGAGGGTGCCGATGAGTCGGAGCAGCTCGGCCTGGCGGCTGAGCCCACCGATCGTGAAGCGGAGGTGTCCCGCGTCCGCGGGGAACTGGCCGAAGGTGGGATCCACCGCCACCCAGTCCCGGAGATAGACTTCCGGCCAGGCGTGGTAGTAAAACTTCCCGTCCACGTACGCGAGCCCCGCCGCGATGCGCGTCGGGACGTTGACGGAGCGGGCGAGCGCGGTGAAGAGCGCCGCATGCTCGTTGCAGTCCCCGGAGCGCGTCCGGAGCACGGTCGCGGCGTTGGGGATCCCGATGCTCGTGCGCTTCTGCAGCGAGTCGTGCACCCAGCGGTTGATCAACCGCGCCTTTTCGCGCGTGTCCCGCTCCGCCCCGACGATGCGCCGTGCTGTCGCGACCATGGCGCTGTCGCGCGGGAGACCCGGCTCGGCGCGCAACGCGTTCATGAACTCCACCGCGCGCGGCCCGGTGAGTCGTACCTGAGGGCCCGGCTCCAGCGCGGCGGCGGTCTCGCGGCGAACGATGAGCGTGTCCCCACTCAGGTGCTGCCTCCCGCCCTCGATCGCGAACCCGGTGAGGTCGGTCCCGCTCAGTCGCGCCCTGAGCACGCTCAGGCCGTTCACGCGCATCAACCGGTTGCTCGCGATCGCGGTCGTCTCGAGGATGTCGCGATCGGCGGTGACGCGGCCACCGCGTGCTCGCGCCTCCAGCTTCCAGTTCTCGAAAGCGATCTCGTATGCCCGACGCTCGAGCGCCAGGCCACCGGGGAGGTCGGCCTGCACGAGCCGCCCGTGCTCGTCCACCCACGCGGTGAAGGGCTGCGCGGCGTCGGTCCGGATGCGCCACGCGCGGACGGTGTCGTCGTGCGCGACCACCCAGCGCTTCGCGGTGCTGTCGAGCTTCGCGCTGTCGCTCACCGTGAAGAGCGACTCGGCGGTGATCTCGACGGCGAGGTTCTTCGGCGCCTGCTCGACCGGGTCGAACACACGGACGGTGGTCTTCCCGCCGACCTTCGGCTCCTGGCCGAGCATCACGGCGAGAGGCAGCAGCGTGGGAAGAAGGATCGGCCCCCCGGTCTGCACCCGCGACGTGTCCGGATGCTGCGCGTCGCCGATCGCGAGCGCCAGCACCGAGTCTCCCAGCGTGTGTCCCCGCGCCGAAAACGGGATGGAGTCCGTCTCGAACGAGACCGTGAAGCTGTCGACGCGGAGAGACCGCGAGAGCGAGACGACGGACCGTGCCTCGGCGCGATTCTCCTGGCCACCGACAGGCAGATCGGCGACGAGGTAATCCGTGGCGGTGATGTCGCGCGACGTCGTGTCGATGGTCGATGACGCGAAGCCGATCTGCTCGCCGCCTCGCGTCACCGCGAAGAACACCGCACCCGGGTTGACGCGGAGCGCCGCTTCGGCGAGGCGTTCCGCACGCGGCCGGAACAGCTCGCGCCGCGCGAGCAGACCGAGCCCCACGGCCCAGAGACCGAGCACCGCGACGGCGACCACGCCGCGACGATTGCGCCTCCGCCGCGGCGCAGACGGCGGAAGCGCGGGGACGATCTGGCTCAACGGCGCTGTACCTCGCGCGCTTTCTGGTAGGCGAGCGCCGCCTCGGCGGGCCGCCCCATGCGATCGAGGATGATCCCGATGCCCTTGTGCGCGCGCCAGTTGGAGGGCGTCAGCGCGGTCGCCTGCTCGTAGGCGGAGAGCGCCGCGGGAAGATTGTCGACGTGGTTGAACGCCTCGCCGAGGTAGTAATGCGCGGCACCCGTCCCGGGCTCGATCTCGATGGCGCGGCTCAGCGGCTCGACGGCTTCACGCCACCGCCCGCGCCGGCAGAAGACGACACCGAGACTGAGCCACGCCTCGGCGTTCCGCTCGTCGGCGCGCAGGGCGCGACGGAGGTCCGCTTCGGCCGCGTCGTACTTGAGCTTTCCGCTGAGGAGCGCCGCGCGGTTGCAGAGCACGGACACGTTGTCGGGCTCCGTCTCGAGCGCCTTGTTCAGCTCCTCGAGCGCACCCTCGACGTCGCCCTTCTTCTCGAGCAGCAGGGCGAGGTTGTTTCGCGCCCGCACGTGCGCGGGAAACTTCGTCAGCAGCTGCCGGTAGGCGGCGATCGCCGCCGGCAGCTCGCTGCGGTCGGCGTGCTCGCGCGCGACGGCGAACAGCGCGCCGCTCCCGTCGTCGGGGAGCGCGGTGGGTTGCGGCTCGAGCGGAGCGTCCGCCTGCGCGGTCGCGGGTGTCTGCTCTGACTGAACGTTCTCTTCGGTCATCCGTTACGCGAGGGCGAGTGAGGTCTCACCGTCGATCCACTCGAGATACTTCTCGAGACCGGCCGAGACAGGGAGCGCCAGCAGCTCGGGCACCTTGTACGGGTGCAGATCGTCGAAGGCGAGGCGGAGCCCATCGAGGCGCGCCGCCCGCGTCTTGAGGAGGACGATCGTCTCCTGCTCGTCGGCAATTTTTCCCTTCCACCGGTAGAGCGACCGGGCGCCCGCCATCAGCGTTCCGCACGCGATGAGGCGGCGCTCGAGCAGCGCACGCACGAGCGCGACGCCCTCCTCAGCCGTGGTGACGGTGGTGAGGACGACGATCGCATCGGTCTGAGGCATTCTGGCAGCGCTCCGGCGGGAAGACCTGGCGCAAGCGGACTCACCAGGGGCTGGATCAGGTCCCGTGCGCACGACACAAAATGACTAACGGGTCGCTCCACCGTCCGATAGGGGGCGCGGCAGTGGAGAGCTTGAACGCGGACGGTCCGAGCGCGAACTTACTCTGCTTATGGCGGATGAAGCGCTGATCGTTCGCGGAGCCCGCGAACACAATCTCAAGAACATCGACGTCACGATCCCGCGGGATCGGCTGACGGTCATCACGGGACTCTCCGGCTCCGGCAAGTCCTCGCTCGCCTTCGACACGATCTACGCAGAGGGGCAGCGCCGCTACGTCGAGTCGCTCTCCGCCTACGCTCGGCAGTTCCTCGGGCAGATGGAGAAGCCGGACGTGGACTCGATCGACGGGCTCTCGCCGGCCATCTCCATCGACCAGAAGACGACCTCCCGCAACCCGCGGTCC
>DATAIN010000146.1:0-5606 GCA_036262635.1 Gemmatimonadaceae bacterium
GCGAACACCTCCTCCAGGCGCTCGGCGCGGCGGCGATGCAGCATCGCGCGCCGCGCGGGCGCCTGCCGCTCGTACAGCACCTCGCGGTAAAGTGTGTGCACGAACGCATAGCGCTGGACTACCCGACCGTCGGGCAGCGTCCGGGTTCCCGCCCGGCGCAACATGTGACCGCGACGCGCCAGCGAGTCGCAGCACTCGTCGAAGTCGCCGACGTCGATGTCCGCCGAGGGAGCACAGATCGCCGGCGCGAACGACATGCCGACGATCGCGGCGACCTCCAGCACGCGCTGCTCGTTCTCGCCGAGCTGCTCGATCTGCGCGCCGATCATCTGCCGCAGACTGTCGGGGACCACGAGCGAGATCTCCGCCGCGGGGCGCAGCAGCCGCCAGGCCTCGTGATCCCGCGCCACGAGCCCGCTCTCGACCAGGTGCTCCAGCACCGCGATCATGAACAGCGGATTGCCCTCGGTGTGGCGGTGGAGCAGCGACGCGAGCTCCGGCGGCACATCGGCCCGCGGCTGTCTGCCCGCGAGGTACTCGCCCACCTCGGCCTCGCTCAGCGGCTGCAGCGCGATCTCCCGGCACAGGTGCCGGGCGACGAGATCGCGCTTGAGGGTGCGGAGCGGTTCCGCGGAGCGCGCGACATCCGACGGGCGGTACGTGGCGACCACCATGATCCTTGCCGGCCCGTGGCGGCGCGCGAGCGCGGAGATCAGGTCGAGCGTCGAAGGATCTCCCCAGTGGAGGTCCTCGAGGACGAGCAGCAGCGGCTTCGGCGCCGCGATCGCCTCCAGCGCCTCGCAGATCTCACGCAGCATCCTCTCGCGCGTCGCGCCGAGCATCTCCTGCTGGAGTGTCTCGCGGTACTGCCGCGTCATGAGCGCCGGGAACTGCACGAGCCACGTGGGCGCGCGGCCAGCGAGCGTCTCCACCACGCGCGCTGCGTCGGGACTGCGGCACAGCTCACCGACGGCCTCGAGGACCGGGTAGAACGCCTCCCTGCTCGCGAATCCCTCGACGCACTGCCCGCGCGCGACACGCATCGTCAGGCCGGACGCGGTGATCTGCCGCTGGAGCTCCTCGGTGAGCGCCGTCTTGCCGATCCCCGCCTCACCGGTGACGAAGATGGTCTGGAGTCTACCGGCGGCAGCGGCCCGGACGTGCCGCAGCAGCTCGGTGAGTGCGCCGTCGCGACCGACGAGGCGCGCGCTGCGCGGCGGGACATGCACATCCTCGATCCCGCCTCGCTCGATCTTCCCGACGAACCGGTAGCCGCGCCGGGACAGCGTCTCGATGTACCGCGGCCGTTTCGGGTCGTCGTCGAGCGCGCGCCGGAGGTGGAAGACCTTGTTCTTGACGGCCTGCGGCTCGATCGCGGTGCGTGGCCAGACGGCGTCGAGGATCTCGCGCTGCGTCACGAGCCGCCCGGCATTCTCCACGAGGTGGTCGAGCACCCCGAACTCGGCGCGCGTCAGAAGAACGCGCTCGTACTGGCCGGATGCGGTGCGGCGCCAGAGGCACTCGTTCACCGGATCGAGTCGAAACTCGACGGACTCTGTCATCGCAGGTCGGATCCGCCCCTGCCTGACGGCGGTTGCTCCATACGATGGATACGACGCCCGATTCCGGACGATGGACGTCCGTGAATGTACGCCGCCATGTCGTCGCCGCCAGAAGGACTTGCCCGACATCTCGTGAACGAGCGTCGTGCAGCGATCCATCGCGCGGGCGGCCTCGACCGCGCCGCGGCGACTCCCGACCGCACGAGCTCGGAGCGCAGTTCCGTTCAACGGTTCCGTTCAGGACGTGGCGAGGCGCGGCATGCGATCATGGCGCCGACCCGGAGGAGGTGATGGATGCGCGGCGATGTCGCGAGCACTGCGGACCACTCAGGCCCGGTGGCGGTCAGTGGCGAGTCTCGGCTCGCCGTCACGGTGCCGATTCCCGCGCTCCTCAACCCGGAAGCGGGGGGTGCGGCGAAGGCGCGCGCCGCGCTCGTGTCGGATGCGCGCTTCGCGATGCACGAGCTCGCGCCGGCCGCGATCATCGGCGCTGTCCGCGAGGAGATCCGGCGCGGCACGCCGCGGATTCTCGTCAGTGGCGGGGACGGCACGTTGTGCACGGTCATCGGCGCAGCCGCCGGGACCGCGCTGGAGATCGCCATCTTCCCCGGTGGTACGCTCAACCACTTCGCCCGCGACTTCGGGCTTCCCATCGACGATCCGGCGACGCTGCTCGACATCGCCGCGGGCGGGACACCGCGGCCTGTCAACCTGGGCTACGTGAACGGCCATCCCATCCTGAACACCAGCTCCGTCGGCGTCTACGTCGATTTCGTTCGCCGTCGCGAGCACCTCGAGCACCGGATGAGCTACCGCCCCGCGAGCGTCGCCGCTGCGATCGATGTCTGGCGCGATCCGCACGCCCTCGACGTCGAGCTCATCACCGCGGACGGCGCGCATCGTCGGCTCCGGACGCCCCTGGTGTTCGTCGGAGTGCAGGAGCGCATCCTCGACCGTGGGGGGCTCGGGAGGCGGCGGGCAGCCGGTGCCTGCGCGCTGCACATCCTCGTCGTGAACGCGCATGAGCGCGAGCGCATCCATGCGCTCGCGCTCGAGGCAGCCGCGCGCGGCATCGCGCCGCTGATCGCCGAGAAGGAGATCGACTGCTATCTGACCAGCAGCGCGGTGGTCACCACGTCCCGCGCGACGGATACGATCGCGATCGACGGGGAGCTCATCGCCTCCGCGTCGCCGTTGCGGTACGAGATCGTTCCGTCGGCGGCGACGGTCGTACACCAGTGATCGCGACAGCCTGAGCGCGTGCATGCTGCAGACTCTACCGCCGGCCAGACTGGAGACCGATCCGCGGCCCCCCACGGTGAGCATCGTGGCGACGCCGCGCAACCGCGCGGCGCTGCTCGTCGCGTTGCTCCTGCTCCTGGTCGGCATCGTGCTCACGCCCTTCGCCGCCGGGCTGTTCGGCGCGCTGGTGCTGTACGTGCTCTGCGTCCCCGCGTATCGCCGGCTCACCAGGCGGCTGCCGGGCGGGCTCGCCGCGGCGATCGTCATCGCCGGAGTGCTCGCGCTCATCATCGTCCCGGTCGCGTGGATCGTCGCGCGCATGATTCAGGAGGCGCCCGGCGCGGTGAACGCGGTGCAGAACAGCAGCCTGTCGGCGTGGCTTGCCCGGATGCGCGCGGGCGACGCGGCCGCCGCGGACGAGCTGGCGAAGGCGGTCAGCTCGATCGCGTCGTGGCTCTCCTCGCAGCTGCTCCGCTTCGCCGGCGGCGCCGGTTCGGTGGGCGTCAACCTCGGGATCGCGCTGCTGGGGCTGTACTACCTGCTGCGCGCGCCGGACGGACGCTGGGCGCTGGTCCGCGCGTACATCCCGTTCTCCGCGCGCAGCGCCGATGCGCTGCGCGACCGCTTCGTCGACCTGACGCGGGCAACCGTGCTCGGAAGCGGCCTGGTGATGCTCGCCCAGGGCACACTCGTCGGCGTCGCGTTCGCGCTCGTCGGGTTGCCCGACCCGATCGTCTGGGGCGCCGTTGCGGGAGCGTCCGCGATCGTCCCCGTCGTCGGCTGCGGGCTGGTATGGTTCCCCGCCGCGCTGGTCCTGCTCTGGCAGCAACGCTACGGTGCGGCGGCGACGATGCTGTTCATCGGGGGCGTCATCGCGAGCAACATCGACAACGTGATACGGCCGCTCGTCTACCGGCGGGTGTCGGACGTTCACCCGATGATCACGCTCGTCGGCGCGCTCGCCGGCGTCCGGCAGTTCGGACTCCTCGGGCTGCTCCTCGGCCCGCTGTTGATCGCCTACGCATTCGAGCTGCTGCGCGTCTTCCGCGCGGAGTACGACCCGATCCCGAGCGGCCCGTGACACGCGACGATCCACCGGCCGCGCTCGGCGCAGTTTCGTTCCTCAGTCTCGTTCACGACTCCTCGCGGCGCGAGGCCTATCATGCGTCGCGCATGACGGAGGTACGGACGCCAACAGCAGTAGCTGAGTGACAAGGAGGTCACAATGTCAGGGCTCGAGGTAGTGGGGTTCAAGGGAACCCATCGCGCGGCCGAAGTGCTGAATCAGCTGCTCGATCTGAATGAGAGCTGGACCAGCGGACTCTCGCTCCGCGACGCCGTCGCGGTCTATCGCACCAACAACGGCAGGCTCCGCGTGGACGAGAGCTACCAGATCACCTCCGGGGAAGGCGCCGCGTCCGGCGGCCTGCTCGGGGCGCTGATCGGCGGGCTGCTCGCCGCGCCATTCACCGCTGGAGTGAGCGCGGCGGCCGCGGCCGCGGCGGTCGGCACCGGGGCGGTAACGTTAGGCGCGACCGGGGCCGCGATCGGGTACGCGGACGCCTCGGAGATGAAGGAGCGGTACGGCATCTCCGAGGAGTTCGTGAGGCAGGTCGGCGGAATGGTGCAGCCCGGGCAGTCGGCGCTCTTCATCATGGGTGACGCCTTCGACCCGGAGGATGTCGCGAACCGCTTCCGTGGGTACGGAGGAACGATCCTCTACACCACCCTGCCCCCGGTGAAGGCGGCGCGGGTCCAGCAGGTGATCGGTACCCAGGGCGCGCCGGCGCGCTGAGGCGCCGCGCTCCGAACGACCCGGCCCTCACGACTGATCGGGTGCGCCCATGATCGGGGCCCTGACGCGCAACGTGCGCCGGACACGCGGCTGGTGCGTGCTCGGCGCACTCGCCGCGCTCGCGAGCTCGGCGTGCAACGTGTCGCAGAGCGAAGAGCGGGAGCTCGGCGCCGAAGAGGCCGCGCAGGTCGACTCGGAGCTCCCACTCGTCGGCGACACTACTGTGACCCGGTTCATCAGCGCCCTCGGGCACTCGCTGGCCTCGCGAACCAGCCGCGCGGATCTCGAGTGGCGCTTCGCGGTGGTGAACACGGACGACGTGAACGCGTTCGCGCTTCCGGGCGGCTTCGTCTACGTGAACCGCGGACTGATCGAGCAGTCCGATCGGCTCGACGAGCTCGCCGGCGTGATGGGGCACGAGATCGGGCACGTCGTCCGCCGCCACTCGGTGAAGCAGATCGAGGAGACCGGGAAGCGGGACGTCGGCCTCGTGCTGCTCTGCACGCTCACGGATGCCTGCCGCGGCGTCGGCGGCAGGATCGCGGTCCGGGTGGGCGCCGACGCGATGGCGGCCCAGTACAGCCAGCACGACGAGGCACAGGCGGACTCGGAGGGCGTGATCATCGTCCGTCGCGCCGGGATCGACCCCGAGGGGCTGCCCGCGTTCTTCGAGAAGCTGATGGCGCAGCGAACGGAGGAGCCCACGCCGATCGACGCGTTCTTCTCGACACATCCGACCGACGAGCGGCGGATCGCCACCGTTCGCCGGCAGATCGCCGCGCTCGGCGCGCCGCGAGGCGAGACGCTCGTTCGCGATACGCCCGAGTTCCAGGCGATCCGGGAGCGCGTTCGCGCGCTGCCTCCGCCTCCGTCGGACAGCGCGGTCGCGCAGCGGCGGGCGCACGTCGTCGCCGGGAGGGGACAGCGTTAGGCAGCCGGCGGGGCATTCGGCACGCGAGAGATCCCGCGCTCTCGCACTCTCACCACTGGAGGAAACGACGATGTCG
>DATAIN010000147.1:0-5639 GCA_036262635.1 Gemmatimonadaceae bacterium
GAACGCGAGCCTCGGCCCGAACCTTCGCGATTCCCTCTGGCTCGACACCGACGGGTCCGTGCCCGGCATCGTCGCGGTGATCCGCGATGGGGTCGCCGAGCCGAAGGGCGGAAGCGCGCGCATGCCGGCGTTCGGGAATCAACTCGACTCGACGGCCATCCATCGGATCGCCGTGTACGTGTACGCCCTCTCGCATCCGGGGAAGATGGCTCGCGACTCCGCGGCGGCGCGCGCGACGCTCTCCCTCGCCGCGGGCGACACTACCATTAGATGACGGATCGCCGCGCGCCGCGCGGCGATCCCGACGTCCCTCCAGCGATCACATGGGCACGCAGCGCTCCACCACCGACATCGTCTTTCTCTCCGCGGCGCGAACGCCCTTCGGCTCGTATGGCGGCTCGCTGAAGGACGTCTCGGCGATCGACCTCTCGGTGCTCGCCTCGAAGGCGGCGCTCGAGCGCGCCGGAGTGGAGGCGCGCGAGGTGCAGCACGCGGTGTTCGGCAACGTGCTGCAGACCTCCGCCGACGCCCCGTACTTCGCGCGGCACGTCGCGCTGAAGGCAGGATGCGCGCAGGAGACGCCCGCGCTCACCGTGAACCGGCTCTGCGCATCGGGCTTCCAGGCCATCGTCAGCGGCGCGCAGGAGATCATCCTCGGCGAGGCGGAGCTCTGCCTCGTCGGGGGTGGGGAATCGATGTCGCAGGCGCCGCACGTCGCGCGCGGGCTGCGCTGGGGGACGCCGTTAGGCGGCTCCCCCCACCTCGAGGATTCCCTCTGGGCGACGCTCACCGACACCGTCCCCGGGATGAAGATGGGGGAGACGGCGGAGAAGCTCGCGAGCCAGTACGGGCTCGATCGCGGCTGCGTGGATGCGCTCGCCCTTCGCTCGCAGCAGAAGGCGCGCGACGCGTGGGCGAGCGGGGTCTATGAGGACGAGGTCGTCGGCGTCCCGGTGCGCAACGCGAAGACTCGGGCGACCGAAGAGTTCCGCCGCGACGAGCACATGCGTCCCGAGACCACCGCCGAGGGGCTCGCGAAGCTGCGGCCGGTGTTCAAGCCGGATGGCGTCGTCACCGCGGGGAACGCCTCGGGGATCGCCGACGGCGCGGCCGCGCTGATCATCGCGAGCGCCGAGTACGCGAAGCGGCGTGGCCTGCGGCCGCTGGCGCGGCTCGTCTCGTGGGGGATCGCCGGCGTCGATCCGAGCGTGATGGGGATCGGCCCCGTCCCGGCGTCGCGGATCGCGCTCGAGCGCGCCGGTCTCTCGCTCGAGGACATGGATCTCGTCGAGGTGAACGAGGCCTTCGCCCCGCAGGCGTGCGCGGTCGAGCGGGAGTTGAAGATCGATCGGGAGCGGCTCAACGTTCACGGTGGCGCGATCGCGCTCGGCCACCCGCTCGGCGCCTCGGGAGCGCGCATCACGGCGCATCTGGTGCATGCGTTGCGGAAGGAAGGAAAGCGCTACGGCCTCGGCAGCGCCTGCGTCGGCGGCGGGCAGGGGATGGCGGTGATCGTGGAAGCAGGGGTATAGCGTGTGGGGTGCGGGGTACGGGTCAACGACCGATGAGGGAACCGATGACGGGAACGATGATTCGACGGCTGCGCGCCATCGGCGCGACCATCGCCGGGACGGTGGTTCTCGGGGCGTGCGGGGGCGGGACGCAGCAGGCGCAGACCGCGCCGGAGCCGAGCAACTCCGCTGGTGTCGCGACCACCACGAACGCGCCCTGGCCGGTGAAGACCCGCGAGCACCTCGATCTCTGGCTGCACGGCTTCGCGATGGTGCAGGCCGACACGACCCGCGTGCCGTTCTTCCGGCGCGGCTACCGCGACATGCTCGTCGTCGAGCACAATCGCCGCGGGGTGACGACGCTGCTCGACCAGAATCGCGATCGGCTGGCGGCGCGCTTCGCCCTCAATCGCAATCTCGTCGGCGCGCAGTTCGCCGCGCTGTACTTCGGCTCGTGGGACGAGATGCAGCGGGCGATCGCGATCTTCCTGCAGGCGCAGGGCGATCCGGGACGCGCGCGCGACCAGCAGCAGCAGCAGATCATCGCCTTCCTCGCGAGCTCGTTCAACTCGCCCGCGGATCGCGACTGGCTCGACCTCTTCTCGCGCTCCCTCGCCGACGAGTACACGAGGTTCTACCACGAGTACTGGCTGCAGCAGCAGCGTAGCCGCGCCGCGTCGCTCGCCGCGGTGGACTCGGTCTGGCAGCGCGTGCAGCGGCCGCGCTTCCAGACCTATCTCTCCCGTACGCAGCAGGAGACGGGCGACCTGCTCCTCTCCCTGCCGCTCGACGGCGAGGGTCGCACGGTGAGCGCCGGGAAGCGCGCGAACGCGATCGCGGTCGAATTCCCCGACACGCCGCAGCAGGCGATCGAGGCGGTGTACGTCTTCGCTCACGAGGCCATCGGCGCCGTCGCGGGACAGGCGGTGGTCGACAACGTCACTCCCGCCGAGCGGCGCGAGGGGATTGCTGACCGGATGACGAGCGCCGCCGCGGTGCGCGGTGGCGCGCTCCTCCTGCAGCGCGTCGCCCCCGATCTCGTCGACGGGTACTCGCGCTTCTATCTGCGCTCCGCTGGCGTGACACCGTCCGGGGACGTGGCGGGCCAGCTCGCCGCGACCTTCCCCGTCACCACTGCCGTGCGCGACGCGATCGGGCGCCAGCTCGACACGATCCTCGGCGGAATCTGAGCGGGAGCGCGACACGTAGAGCTTCACCGATGGCCGACTCACCAGCTGACCCCAAGGCGCAGCCGCCTTCCTCGCTCCCCGCCCGCACCGCGCTCGATCGCGCGGCGCTGGAGCGCATCCTCCGGCGCGCCGGCGAGCTGCAGGCGAGCGCCGCGGATCCGCTCGAGGAGATGACCGAGGAGCAGCTCATCGCGCTCGGCGAGGAGGTCGGCATCGCGCCGCAGCATCTGCGTCAGGCCATCGCCGAGGAGCGCACGCGTCCCGCGCTCCAGGAGGAGGCGAGCCTCGCCGGACGCTGGGTCGGTCCGCGCACGGTGACGGCGCGCCGCGTCCTGCGCGGCACACGCGAAATGCTGCTCGCGCGCCTCGACGACTGGATGCGCCGTGAGGAGTGCCTGCAGGTGAAGCGCCGCTACGCCGATCGCATCCTCTGGGAGCCGCGGCGCGACTTCCTCGGCAACGTGAAGCGCGGCTTCAACATCGGCGGGCGCGCCTACAACCTCACGAGTGCGCACGACGTCGGCGCGACTGTCGTCATGCTCGACGGAGGCTCGGCGCTCGTCCAGCTCGACGCGGACCTCGAGCCGGCGCGACGCGGACGGATCGGCGGAGGTACCGCCGCCGCGGCGAGCGGTGTCGTCGCCGGCGGCGCGCTCGCCGGGCTGGGGCTCACCTTCTCGATCGTCGCCGCGCCGCTGATCGCCGTTGCCGCGCTCCCCGTCGTCGCGATCGGCGCGGCGGGCGGGCTCGCCATCATGCGCGGCTTCCGGAAGACCGCCGAGCGCGTGCAGCTCGCCCTCGAGCAGGCGCTCGACGCGGTGGAGCACGACGATCGGCCGCTGCGCCCCGGCGTGGGCGACGTCATCGGGCTGATCGCCGACGCGGCGAAGCGGGTGCCTAACGGTCCACGCGGAGGAGGCGGACGGTGACCATCCGCTCGGTGGGCGTGCTCGGCGGCGGGTTGATGGGGAGCGGGATCGCCCAGGTCGCCGCGCAGGCCGGGTTCCCGGTCATCGTCCGCGAGATCTCCGACGCGCTGGGAGAGAAGGCCCGCTCGAGCATCGACCGCACCCTTGCGAAGGGGATCGAGCGCGGCAAGGTCACCGCGGCGCAGCGCGAGTCGACGCTCGCCAACCTCCGCTTCACCACCGACGTCGCCGAGCTCGCGGGGTGCGACCTCGTGATCGAGGCGGTGGTGGAGGATCTCGTCGTCAAGAACGCGCTCTGGGAGGAGCTGAACCGGGTCTGCCCGCGCGAGACGATCTTCGCCTCGAACACGTCGAGCCTCACCATCGCCGCGATGGCCGCCGCGTCGGGACGACCGGACCGCATGGTCGGGCTGCACTTCTTCAATCCGGTGCCGCTCATGAAGCTCGTCGAGGTCGTGCGCACGGTGACGACCAGCGACGAGACCTTCCGCGCCGCGTTCGAGTTCGCGCGCGCGGTGGGGAAGGAGCCCATCGCGGCGAAGGACAACTCGGGATTCGTCGTCAACCTGCTCCTCGTCCCCTACATGCTCGACGCGATCCGCGCCCTCGAGCACGGCGTCGGCACGATCGAGGACATCGACAAGGGGATGACGCTCGGCACCGGACACCCGATGGGCCCCTTCACGCTCTCGGACTTTGTCGGGCTCGACACGCTCTACAAGATCGCGGAGATCATGTTCGACGAGTACCGCGAGACGCGCTACGCGCCACCGCCCCTGCTCAAGCGGATGGTCCTCGCGGGAATGACGGGGAGGAAGGGAGGGCGCGGATTCTACGACTACTCGGTCGATCCGCCGCGTCCTGCTTCGCTCGGGATCTAGCGAGGAGGACGCGGAGCTGGTGGCTCGGCGATGGTGGCTCTTGCGATGGTGGCTCTGGTAATCACAGAGACCTGCAAGCGAGGACCACGGAGGACGCAGAGCGCGCCGTGAGGCGCTCGGGCTCCTTGCACCAGAGCCGGAACTGATTGTGGGGCACGCCACGGGAGATCATCCCACCCGGCGTGCCCCCACTATACGTCCGGGCCCGTGGCGCGAGGCGCCTTCACCGCTTGCCCCAAAACCACAGCCACCCTGCTCGTAGCGCGACGCGCTGTCCCGCCGAGGAGCCCTCTATGTCCTCCGTGGTCCTCGCCTGCCGTTCTCTGTGATTGCTGAAGCCACCATCGCCAAAGCCACATGGCCATGGCCGGCACCTCCTCACTCCTTCCCCGAAAACTCCCATCTGATCGTTCTCGCGACCTTGCACCCTCTCACCGTCGACGGCGAGAAGCGCCAGCGGGGGAGCACGGCGAGGACCGCGGCGGCGTAGTCTTCGTCGGTCGAGGAGAGGATGATGATCGAGGCCGAGTCCACGACGCCGAGGGTGTCGACGGTGAAGGCGGCGATCACCTGCTGGCCCGCGCGGCGATCGGCGGGGTAGTCGGGCTGCGGGTTGTCGCGGCGCGGCTTCGGCGGGCGCGCGACGCTGTACCAGGTCTGCACGAGCGCGCGATTCGCGTCGGGTGGACCGAAGCGCACGAGTGTGCGCAGGGTGTCGTGCGGGTAGACCGATGAGATCGGCCAGAGCGTGTCCGTCACCGCGGCGCGCACCGCGTTCAGCGCGCGCGTGTTGAACTCGCGCACGTGCGACGAACGCGTGATGCGGGGCTCCGTCGACGTGCCGTCGCGGTAGAAGTCCACGGCGACGTCGAGCGAGAGGCGCGGCAGCGGGAGCGTCACCGGCCAGTTGCGCGCGATCTCGGCGAGGATCGGCCGCAGGTATGCCGAGTCGCTGAAGGCCGTGTCGGGGACGACGATCGTGACCGAATAGTCGTCGGTCGTCGGGACGAAGCAGTCGACCGCGGCCTCCGCGGGGAAGCTCGGCAGCGCGGGGCTCGGCTTCGGCGGTCTGCAGTCGGCCGCGAGCGCGGCGGCGACGGTGACGCTGGCGAGCGTCAGCCGTGCGCG
>DATAIN010000148.1:0-2981 GCA_036262635.1 Gemmatimonadaceae bacterium
CGGATCCTCTTCGATCCGCGAAGCCACCAGGTGTTCATGACGGCGATCGAGGCGGCCGGATGGCTGAACGAACACATCGAGCAGTGGCTCGGCGAGCGCAACGCGGCCGACGTGCTGACGCAATCCGTTCCGAACAACGTCACCTCGGAGATGGGGCTGGCGCTGCTCGAGGTCGCGGACGCGATTCGCCCGCATCCGGAGGTCGTCCGGTATCTCGAGCATGTGAATGACGAGAGCTTCCTCGACGACTTGCCCATGGTCGCCGGCGGACGCGAAGCGCGCGACGCGATTCGTGCGTGGCTCGACAGGTACGGCGTGCGCTGCGTCGGGGAGATCGACATCACGCGGCCGCGCTGGAGCGAACGCCCCACGGCGCTCGTTCCGCTCATCCTCGGCAACGTCACGAACTTCGAGCCCGGCGCCGCGGCGCGTCGCTTCGAGCAGGGACGACAGGCGGCCGCGAGCAAGGAGGCGGCGCTGCTCGGACGCCTGCGTACGCTGCCTGATGGTGAGCACAAGGCGGGCGAGACGAAGCGCATGATCGATCGCGTCCGCACCTTCATCGGGTATCGCGAATACCCGAAGTACTTCATGGTGAGCCGATACTTCGTGTACAGGCAGGCGCTGCTCGAGGAAGCGCGGCGTCTCGTGCGATCCGGCGTGCTTCACGACGTGGAGGACATGTACTACCTGAGCTTCCGCGAGCTGCACGACGTGGTGCGCACGCAGCACGCGGACGAGCCGCTGATCCGGCGGCGGCGGGAGGAGTTCAGGTCGTATCGGTCACTCGTCCCGCCGCGGGTGCTCACCTCGGAGGGCGAGTCGATCGTCGGCGCGTATCGGCGCGACGAGGTACCGGCTGGCGCGCTGATCGGGCTCGCGGTGTCCGCGGGGACCGTCGAGGGGCGAGCGCGCGTGATCCTCGACATGGCGGACGCGAAGCTCGATCCGGGCGACATCCTCCTCACCGCGTTCACCGATCCGAGCTGGACGCCGCTGTTCGTCGCGATCGCGGGGCTGGTGACGGAAGTGGGCGGGCTGATGACCCACGGCGCGGTGATCGCGCGCGAGTACGGGCTGCCCGCGGTCGTCGGCGTCGAGCATGCGACGCGACTGATCCGCGATGGGCAGCGAATCCGCGTGCACGGTACGGAAGGCTGGGTCGAGCTTCTGGCGTGAGGATTCGGGTGGTCTGCGCTCCGGCGCCGACCGGCTGTCACCGGCGGCTAGACCCGCAGCGAGCAGCGAAAGCCGCGCGCGGCATAGTACGAATCCGCGCCGTTGTGATAGACGAAGACGGTGTCGTAGCGGCGATCGCAGAACAGCGCGCCACCCAGCTTCCGGATCTTCGCGGGAGTCTGCACCCAGCTCGAGGTGGTGGTGTCGAAGGCGCCGAGCTCCTGGAGGCGGCGGTATTCGCTCTCCGTGAGCATCGTGGCACCCATCGCGGCCGCCATCTCGACGGCGCTGTTCTTCGGCTTGTTCTCCTTCCGGGCGTCGAGCGCCTGTCGGTCGTAGCAGGCGCTTCGACGCCCCTTGGGACTCTGCGCGGAGCAATCGACGAAGATGACTTCCTTCGGCGCACCGAGGCTCACGACGTCAGGCTCGCCGCCTGATCGCTCCATCTCGTTCAGCGACGCGAGCGCCGCGCCGTTGGATTCGAGTCGCGCCTGGACCGTGGACCATTCGAGTCCCGGATGGCGATTCATGTTCGCTTCGAAGCGGTCGCGCAGTGTCTCGAGCAATGCGTCGCGCTGCTTCGCGTTCAGCTCTTTCGCTTTGGGCATATCCGAGCGCGGGTGTGCGTGAGGAAGGATCCGTCAGACGATACCGGAGCGTGGACGCCCCGTGCGTGCGGCCCGCGGAGGATGCCGGCGGGGCGCCGGCCCGGGGAGCGGACGCACGGGCCACTCCAGCGCGAGCGGTGTGCCCTCCGCGAGCGCGAGCCAGCGGGCGTACATCGCGTCGAGCGTCGCGCGGAGCGGCGTCGGTTCGTTGCGCTGCCAGGCGAGATGATGGCCGAGCCGTCCGCCGCCGCCCTTGTAGAACTCGACACGCATGATCATGGCGCCTCCACCTGTGCGCTCGCTCGCCGTCCGCTGCATCGATCCGCCTGACGCTGTATCTTCGCCGCGACGAACCACCGCCGTTCACTCCCACCATCCCTGGAGGTCGTGATCATGGTTGGCATCACCGCGCTGTGGCTGCCCATCCTGCTGTCGGCGGTGTTCGTGTCCATCGCGCTCCTGATCATTCACGGACTGCTCGGCTGGCACAAGGGCGACATGATCGCCGTCCCCGGCGAGCCGCAGGTGATGGAGACGATGCGCGGCCTGAACGTGAAGCCGGGAGACTATCGCTTCCCGCACGGGAACACCGTCGCCGAGATGACGAGCCCCGAGTTCGTCGCGAAGATGAATCAGGGTCCGGTAGGGATCATGACGATCTGGCCGAACGGTGAGCTCAACATGGGGAAGATGCTCGGCCAGTGGCTCGTGTACGCGCTCGTCGTCGCGGTGTTCGCCGCCTATCTCACGGGACGCACGCGCGGGCCCGGCGCGCCGTATCTCGAGGTGTTTCGCGTCAGCGGCACCGTCGCGTTCTGCTGCTACGCCGTCGCGCACTGGCAGAACTGGATCTGGTGGGGGAAGAGCACGCGCTTCACGGTGACGCACACGCTCGACGCGATCATCTACGCGCTGATCACGGGGGCGACGTTCGGCTGGTTGTGGCCGCGATGAGATCGCGAGCCGTCAGTCGCCCGCGAACAAGATGAGCATATAGAGGCCCAGCCCGACGAGCGGCAACGCGCGAGCCGAGATTCGCGCGACGGCGCTCCGCGCGCGCGGAATCCAGAGAGCCGCGACCGCGAACAGGAGGGCGAGGGGGAGGCAGAGCCAGAGGGCGAGCACGTACAAGAGAATTCCGTCGTGCGAGCGCGTCCCGCCGTCCGCGGCTCCGGCGAACGCGGCGATCACAGA
>DATAIN010000149.1:0-2018 GCA_036262635.1 Gemmatimonadaceae bacterium
TTCTCAACGACATCAAGGGGATCGACGCCCCCTCGCTCGACGCATGGAGCACCGCCGCCGCGCTCGCCGCGGTGACGGAGACGCTCGAGCTGATGGTCGCGGTGCGTCCGACGTTTCATCAGCCGGCGATCCTCGCGAAGCAGGCGGCGAACGTCGATCACATCTCGAACGGACGCCTCTCGCTCAACGTCGTCTCGAGCTGGTGGAAGGACGAGGCGCGGCGCTACGGCGTCCGCTTCGACGAGCACGACGACCGCTACGCGCGCACCGACGAATGGCTCACGGTGCTCGACGGCACCTGGAGCGAGAAGGAGTTCTCGCATCGCGGAAAGCTCTACGAGGTGAGCGAGACGATCCTCGAGCCGAAGCCGGTGCGGCGTCCGCGGCCGACGATCTACGCCGGCGGAGAGAGCGAGACGGCGAAGAATCTCATCGCGCGGCGCTGCGATGCGTACGTCATGCACGGCGATCCGCCCGAGCGCATCCGTCCGAAGATCGACGACATGCGCCGGCGCCGCGACGCGGCCGGCCTGCCGGAGATGGAGTACGGGATGGCCGCCTACGCGATCGTGCGCGACACCGAGCAGGAGGCGAAGGAGGAGCTCGCGCGGATCACGAACGTCGCACCGGGCTCGCCGGGCTATCACAACTATCAGGACTGGATCGCGAACACCCAGCTCGAGTCGCGCGTCACGCTCGAGGACTACTCCGTCTCGAACCGTGGTCTGCGCGCGGGTCTCGTCGGCACGGCGGAACAGGTGGCCGAGCGGATCCAGGAGTTCGAGGACGCGGGAGTCGGACTGCTCCTCCTCCAGTGCAGCCCGCAGCTCGAGGAGATGGAGCGGTTCTCGGAGACAGTCATTCGGCCGCTCGCGACTGCTTGATGCGGGAACTCGGGAAACAGCGATGCGGGGGGGCGGCACGCGCGTAGCGCGTGGCCGCGAGACTGCGATACGAGATGCGCGGATGCGGGGCACCCATGATGCGGGATGGGGCCGAGCGCGGCGCCGCAGGCGGCCCGCGCTCGGCCAGTCCCGTATCATCGCGGTTTCTCGCATCTTCGCATCCCGTATCGCCGTATCGCCGCGCGCAGCGTCGGCCCCCCGCATCGCTGTTTCCCGTGACCCCGCATCACCCCATGCAGATCACTCTCGATCTCTCCCCAACGCCGGCTGACGAGCAGGTCGTCCTCACCGGGCTGCGCGCCTTCAACGTCGCGGTGATCGGCGATCCGCATCAGCAGTCGGTGGACGTCTTCGCACGCGACGAGAATGGCCGGGTGATCGGTGGGCTCGTCGGCTGGATCAAGTGGCGCTGGCTCTACGTCTCCAAGCTCTGGCTCCCCGAATCGCTGCGCGGCACGGGGACGGGGACGCAGCTGATGCGCATGGCGGAGGAGCACGCGTGGGCGCAGGGATGTCTCGGTGCCTATCTCGACACCTTCGAGTACCAGGCGCTCGCCTTCTATCAGAAGCTCGGCTACGAGCTGTTCGGGACCCTCGAGGGATTTCCCCCGGGATACAAGCAGTTCTACCTGAAGAAGACGCGGCCCGGGTGAGCGAAACCCTGCGGACGCCGCACGGGTTGTATCTTGGAGCGCGGCGCGATCGCCGCTGCCGCCTCCTCCCAGCGAACCCGACGAGCGACGCATGCGCCGCACGATGTGCAAGTCGAAGATCCACCGCGCCATCCTCACCGGTGCCGACCTCAATTACGTCGGCAGCCTCACCGTCGACCGCGACCTGATGGACGCGGCCGACATGCGCCCGTACGAGCAGGTGCACGTCGTCAACGTGAACAACGGCAACCGGCTCGTCACCTACATCATCGAGGGCGCGCGCGGCAGCGGCACGATGCAGCTCAATGGCGCGGCGGCGCGGCTCGGTGCGCCGGGTGACGTCGTGATCGTGCTGACGTACGCCGAGTACGAGGACGCGGAGCTCGACGACTTCGAGCCGACGGTCGTCTTCGTCGACGCGCGCAATCGTCGCGTCGAGCTTCCCGCGCAGCACCCCGGC
>DATAIN010000150.1:0-3329 GCA_036262635.1 Gemmatimonadaceae bacterium
ACCCCGCACGACGTCGTGCAGGTCGCCGCGACCAGCGACGGCTGGGTGTCCGTCGCTCCGCTCGACCTCGGCGGCTACTGGCGCCCGAAGAGCCGGATGTACGTCACTGGGCGCGAAGCGATCGAGTGGGCGGCGAGGACGCGGTCGGTGCTCGTCGAGCGTCTCGATTCCCTCGCGCCTCCGGATAGTGCCGCACTCCGGATTCCGCAGCTCTCTCGCGGGCCCGCCTCGCTCGTCGGCGCGCGACGAATCCCGGGCGGGGGCCCTTCGCAGCACAATCTCTCCTTCGGCCTCTGCTCCGACCCCGGCTACGGCTACGATGTCGCCGATGGCGCCTGGCTGCAGCTCGTCGACGCGGTCGAGCGTGCGGGTCGCCGAGCGACGGCGCTCCGCGGGAGCGCACGGGCTCCGACGCTGCAGCGCCCCTATTACGAGAGTGAAGTGAGCTGCGCCGCCAGGCCGCGCGCCGACAACCCGCGACCGGTGTACCCGCGCCAGGCTGAAGGGTGGGAACCGGCGCCGCGCGAGGTCGGTGTGCGTTTCGTCGTCGACACCAACGGACGCGTCGAGCCCGGATCGATATCGATTCTGCCCGACACGCCCGCCCCCTTCGCCGCGGCGGCGCGCGCGACCGTCAGGCAGTGGCGCTACATCGCGGCGCGCTGGGCGAGCTGGCCCGTGCGTCAGGTCGTTCACGTCGTGCTCGGCTTCGACCCCGACGTCCCCAGCGACTCGGAGCTGCTGTTCGCGGGGCTCGGCGGCCGCTTCGAACCGCGGATCCTCTTCGCTCCGCTGCCTGACGGTTGGGTGCAGGTGACGCACGGAACGTGGAGCTCCGAAGGCGCTCTGACCGGCGGGCGGGAGTGGTTCCCGCCGGACACGCTCCGCGCCTGGTTGAAGCAGGTCGAGGCGCAGCTCGAGGACGATGCCGCAAGCCCCAAGATCTGGCGACGCGGCGCGGAGGGTCGCTTCTGGGGTCGAGGTTACGATTTCCGCCGCGGCGGCCTGTTGATGGCCGGCTACCCCATGGTCGCCGACGTGCCGGACTCCGTCTCGAAGCCCGACAGCGTGATGCACCTGCGCGCGATGCTCGCGGGCTGCGTCACCGAAGTCGGTTTTGGTGAGCTGATCGACTCCGCCTTCCTCGCGAAGGTGCGACACTCGGCCGACGCCGCCGTCAGGCGGCGCTCCACCATCGCCGCACTCCCCGACCGCGTCTACGCGGCGGGCGAAGTCGCATGCCCTGCCGCGATAGTGCGCGCGCCGATCGTCGATCCGCGGCTGACTATGGACGCCGCGGTCGATCCGACCGGCCCCCGCTCTGCAGCACTCGACTCGTCGAGGGTGCGTGCCGAGGTGATGACGTCATTCGTGGTGGACACGCTCGGGCGGGTGGAGGACGGCACCCTCGTGGTGATGCCCGGAAGCGACTTGCGCGCGATTGCCGCGCTCCGCTCGGCGATCGCGCGTTATGAGTTCACGCCCGCGACCAGAGCGGGGCAGCGCGTCAGGCAGCGGGTGATCCGCACATGGGTCTTCGTGCCCGCTCCGAAATGCGAGCGCGAAGACGCCGCGATCGACTGCCCTCGCATCTACTCCGGAGTCTCGGCGTCGCCGGAAATCTCGAGCGTCGCGACGTCGGCGCCGCGCGACTCCGTCGTCACGAAGCCCGCGGCGGCATCACTGCCGCCGGCACTCGATACGAGTGTCGTCGTGACGCTGGGCAGCAGCGTCGACTCCGTGGCGCTGCGGCGCGGGACCGGGGGACTGGTCGTACGGGTCCTCGCCGACGGGGGCCGCCTGGTCATGCCCGCGCAACATGGTCGGGTGCAGCTCGCCGACCCGTTTCGTCGCACGGGCGGTGGTGGTCCGTGCGGCGCCCTTCCCGACACGGCAACGATCCGGGACGGCTCCGCACTGTTCCCATGCGCTCCCGGAGGGGTGCACGAGCTTCGCGCGATGAGCATCGGCATGCAGCGGGATCAGTGGGCGGTGAGGGTTCGCCCGGGATTCACCGACACCGTGCACGTGCTTCTCCACCGCAACAGATGCGACATCGCCTGTGCCCCTTTCTACCTCCCTGACGAGACGGCGCCGGCGTGCGGTCCGCCGGGACCGTTCGCGGAGATGTTCCGGCGGAGTCTCATTCGACTCGTCACGGATACGGCCACCGTCGCAGACGAGCGGCGCGCGCAGCTTCGCGTGTCCCGCGTGCCGGTCGGCGACGTCCAACAGGTACTCGACGCGCCGACCTGTGCCCGCGCGCTCGCCGTGCGAAAGGGGAGGAACCCGCTCGCCCGCGGCCCCGTCTACCTGTTCCGGATCGGTCCGACGCGCTATCTGCTCATCGCCCGCAACGAACATCTCGGCGAGTGGATGCTCCTGCACGTCCTCGACGAGTCGTTCGCGAGTCTGGTCGGGCTGACGATGTAGCCTGACGGTGAATGGCCGGGCTTCGCGGCGAAACTGCCGCGCACGGCTGACGTACGGAGATCGACATCTAACCTCCAGAGGCGTCGGTGACGTCAGCGAAGAGCATCGGCAGGACTGTCGGCATCCTCTCCCTGCCGGCTGGCTTCCTCACGCCCGTCCTCAACTTCGTCCTCTTCCCGCCGGCGACGGCCAGTGACTTTCTTCCCTCCGCGCACGGTAGCGCAGCGAAGGTCCGACTCGGATTGCTGATCACTCTCGTGCTCGTCGCGCTGACGATCGCGATCGTGGCGATCGTCTACCCGTTCTATCGGCGGTACAGCGAGCGATGGGCGCTCGCCGTCCTCCTCACCGCGGTGGTGGGGATCCTGTTCACGGTCGCCGAGAACATGACCGTCGTGCAGATGCTCTCGCTGAGCGAGGGACACCTCGGCGTCGCGATGGCCAACGACCATGTCCAGGCGCTCGGCGCCTCCGCGCACCTGACGTGGCGCTGGACCCACTTCAGCCACCTGTTCGTCGGCACGGCGGGCAGCCTCGTCTCGGGATGGATCCTCTACCGCTACGCGCTCGTGCCGCGGCTGCTCGCAGCCCTCGTCCTCGCAACGAGTGCCTTCGCCACGGTGGCGCTCGCGCTGCCCCTCCTTGGTTACCGCTTCGCGCTCTCGACGCTGACGCCGATGGGGCTCGTCCAGCTCGCGCTGATGCTCTGGCTCATCGTGCGCGGCTTCGCCGAGCGGCCGTTGCCGGAGGTCGCACGCTGACGCCATCTTCGTGCGATGGCATTCCAGCGTTCATTCTTCCTCGCCGCCGCCGTTGTGGCGATCGCCTGCGGCAAGGAGCCGTCCCGCCAGGCAGCGCCGGCTGGCCCCGCCCCCGACACCTTCCACGTCGCGTTC
>DATAIN010000151.1:0-5315 GCA_036262635.1 Gemmatimonadaceae bacterium
GCCAGCGCTTTGGGAAAAAACTTCGCGGGGGGACTTCCGAGCACCGCCTGGGCGCGGCTGCTCTGTCCTGCTCCACCGGGCCCGGCCGCCGGTCGCGGCGCCTTGCCCGCAAACACGTGAGGCATTCACCATGCCGAACGAGTCGGCGTCGGTGGAGTTCCCCGTCGAGCCCGGCGCGGTCGGCCGCTCCCCCACATCGAGGGAGGGCCACGATACATCTCGCCGACTTCAGGCGAAAGATCTTGCGGAGCGGGCCTCGATCCACCCGCGTCCGCCAGCCGCGCGGGGGTCCGCGCCACGCCGTTAGGCAGCTCGCTCAGCGCGCGACGTGGGGCGGGAACTCGCCGTCGCGGTGGCGCTGCTGCAGGGCGAGATAGCTCTCGACCGTCTTCCGGATTCGCGCCCGCTCGGCGTCGATCACCTGGCGCACGACGCGTCCGGGCACGCCGACGACGAGGGAGCCGGGAGGCACCACCATCCCCTCGGTGCAGAGGGCGCCGGCGCCGATGATCGAGCCGGCGCCGACTCGAACGTTGTTGAGGAGGATCGCTCCCATCGCGATGAGGGAGTCGTCCTCGATCGTCGCGCCGTGGACGATCGCGCGATGCCCGATCGCGACGCGCGCGCCGATCGTACAGGGCACGCCCGCGTCGACGTGCACGATCGTCCCATCCTGGATGTTCGAGTCGGCGCCGACGGAGATCGCCGCGGTGTCGCCACGCAGCACGGCGGTGGGCCACACGGACGCACGCGCGCCGAGCGTGACGTCGCCGCAGACGAAGGCGGCGGGATGGACGAATGCCGCGGCGTCCACGCGAGGCTGGTCAGCCATGGCGCAGGCTCAGAACGACCGTCCGATGCCGACGTAGACGCCGTTGCTCGTCAACGGGCTCTTCGCGAACGCCCCGAGCGCCTTCGCCGCACCGACGCGCACGGTGAGCGGCAGGTCGTAGAAGATCGCGAGGTCGAGCACGAGCTCCCCGCCGACCGAGACCAGAGGGCTCACCGGCTTCGTACCGCTGGCGCAGTCGGTGACCGCCGTGCTGTCGCCGCACCACGCGGTCGCCGCGTCGGCGAAGAGGCTGACGGAGGTTCGATCGAGGAAGAGCAACGTCGCGCCGCGGGCCGGGATCAGGAGCGGCGCACGATACTCGAGCGAGCCGACGAGCGCGCGCGTTCCGGAGAGGGCCCCGTCGATGAAGCCGCGCATCGGAAAGTCGCTCGTCCCGCCGATCGAGGTCGCGCCGATCGTCGCGAAGTCGCTCGGCACTCCGCCGACGGAGAGCTCGCGCCCATCCTCCGAGTCCGTCCATCCGCCGGCGACGCGGAGCGCGAGGACGTGGTGCGCGTATCCCGGCAGATCGAGCGACTTGTAGCCGGCGAGCGAGCCGACGAGGCGTGTATGCCCACCCGCGCGCTCGTCGCGATCCCACAGCCGCTCCCCCGACCCGTAGGCGGAGAGCCCGTCCTCCACCGAGATGCTGCGCCGCGGCGACTGCACGTTCGACCCCGCGAGCGCGCCGAGAACGAAGGGACGCCGATGCGTGCGATCGAGAGACGTATTCGACAGCACATCGCGCAGCTCGAACGGGTGCGTCGTGTAGTCGCGCGTCTCGACTCCGCCAAGGGCGCTGGCGGCGAGCGCGTACCGCGTGCGCGGCCTGCTCCAGCGAAGACCGCCGCTCATCGTGCGGGTGCGTCGGCGCACGTAGCCAAGCGTCGCCTGAGTCGCTTTGTCGACGACGATTCCCGCGCCCTCCCACGCCTGGGACGCTCCGACGTCGAGCAGCGGCATGCCGAGACCCGCCCATTCGTAGGAGAACGCGCCGCCGTACTCCTGCCATCGCGTCGAAGCTTCCGCGGAGGCGTAGTAGCTGTGTCGCCCGAGGACGTCGTTCCCGGATGTCGCCGCGCCGAGCACGAGGGTGCTGTCGTCCGTGTTGTACGCGATCGGCAGCCAGTAGCGGGGGAGGAGCTGGCGGAAGGCGTGATACGGGTGCGACGCGGAGCTGTCGCGGCCCATCGGGAGCTTCGGTCGGGCCGGTTCGCCCCCGACGGGCGGCTCGCCCCCAACGGTGGGTTTCCGTGCGAACTCGATCGCCGTCGCCCCGCCGGAGAGTCCCGTGCCTAACGCCCACCCGTTCGCGCGCAGCTCGGCGACGGCCAGGCGCCGAAGACCCGCCGGCCCCGGCGGGGTGAGCTCGAGCGGATCGGCGAGGGCGGTATTGGTGCTGCTCAGGCGAAAGATGCTGTCCAGCGCCTCGAGTGTGCGGCCCCACCGCACGCGCCCGACGTACAGCTCCGACCGCCCGCTCCGGTCGCTCGTGAAGAGGATCGACTGTCCATCGTCGGTCCAGGCAGGTGAGGCGCTCACCGATCCCTCCTCGTCGGCGACGAGCGCGAGCTGCGCGCCGAGGCTGTCGAGGACGACGATCTGCGAGCGCCGGCCGCGCACCAGCTTCACCGCCGCGATGGCGTGGCCGTCGGGCGACCAGCGAGGCTGCGTCCATTGCGTGTCCGGCGCCGCGCTGGTGATCGGCCGGATGGTGCGACCGTCGCGCGAGACGCGCGCGAGCACGGTGGTGCCGGTGATCGACTGCACCGCGACGATCTCGCCGTCGGCCCGGGCGTCGGGTGCGTCGAGCCGCGCACCGTTCGTCAGGCGATGAAGGCGGCGGCCGCGCTGGACGTAGAGGTCGGAGCGGATCTCGTACGGCGAGGTGAACTCGAGCTGCGCGGTGAGGATCCCTCCGTCGGGCAGCGGGTCGTTCACTCCCGCCGTGGTGCGGCGGCCGATGCGCTGCAGCGCGCCCGTGGTATCGACCCGGTAGGCACCCGGCATCTCCTTGCCGCGGTCCGCGCCGAAGACGATCGCCTCCCCCTGCAGGCGCGGTGCGCGCATCGCATCGAACCCGCTCGCCAGCAGGCGCCACGTCCCGAGGGTCTCGTACTGCGGCACGATCATGCGCGCCGCGGAATCGTTGACCGCCTTCAGCGCGGTGCTGAAGCTCTCGCCGAATGCCGCGTGCGCGGTGCGATTGAGCTGGAAGGGGAGGATGTAGGCGCTGGTGTACTCGATGTAGCGCCGGATCCCGGCCGCGCCGCGAGTGCGGGCGAGCTCGTCGAACACGAGCGACCCGAAGACGTAGACGCCCCCTCCTCCGGGAAAGCTCGTTCGCGCGACGCTGAGATCACCGAGTCGCGGGGAGCGTCCCCCGGCGGCGGCGGCGCGCGCGACGGCGCGATGGCCCGTGCCGACGATGCGTCCCGCACCGGTGACGCGCGACTCGAAGTACACCGCGAGTCCCTCGGCGACCCAGCGCGGCTCGTAGTTCGCCGGGAAGAGGTACGGATTCCGGCCGAAGACCAGCTGCATCGCGGCCCAGAAGCCGCGCACGCGGTCGAGATGGAAGACGTGCGTCAGCTCGTGGGTGACGACGAGGGTGATCCAGTCATCGTAGTCGCGGAGGGACGGCTCGTCGACGGGCGGCTGTGTATAGATGACGATGCGGTTCGTCGGAAACGTCGTCGTGAAGCCGTTGGAGAAATCGACGTCGTCGCTGACCACGAGCTCGATGAGCCCGCGCGGAGGGACGAGCTCGCGAGCGAGCGCGTCGTACGCCCACTCGGCGCTCGTCGCGGCGTGCCGCGCCACTTCCTCCGTCCGCGCGGTGAAGTGCACTCGAAAGTGCGTGGTCGCGAGGGTACGCCAGTGGAGGTCCGGGCGCTGCGCTCCGGCGCCGCGCGCCGCGAGCAGGAGCGCGGCGCCGAGCGCGAGGCGCGGCGCCAGGTGCCTAACGGTCGGCGGGAAGCGCACGGAAGTACTCCTCGATGCCGTCGGCGATGCCGCGGGCGTAGGCGTCCTGGAATGCCGGCGTGCGGAGCGCCGCCTCCTGGTCGGGGAACATCAGGAAGGCGCCCTCGCAGAGGATCGACGGCATCCAGGTCGGGCGGGCGAGCGCGAGGTTGTCGTAGAACACGCCGTTGTCGGGGAGCCGCATGCGGGCGACCATCCGGCGCTGCACCGCGCGCGCGACCGGCTCCGCCTGGGCGCGAAAGAAATACGTCCCCGTGCCGTAGGCGCGAAAGGGATTGATCCCGTCCCCGAACGCGTTGAGGTGCACGGAGACCAGCAGGTGCGCGTTCGCGCGCCGCGCGATCACCGGACGCGCGCCGAGCTCCACGGGATCCATCGTCGTTCGGGTCATCACGACGGTGGCGCCCCGCTCGCGCAGCATCCCGGCGAGCCGTTCGCCGACCCAGAGGGTGGCCTGCGGCTCCCAGAGTCCGGTCGGGCCGGTGGCGCCGATGGGCGGATGCCCCGGGTCCACGGCGATGGTGAGACCGGCGAGCGGTCGATGCGGATTGATGGTGGGCCGGCGGCGCAGGCGGAGCACGAAGCTCGCGCGCGACGAGTCCCAGAGCGCGAGGTAGCCGAAGGGCCGATCGCGCAGATGTACGGTGAAGCGCGCGCGATCGTTGGTCTCCTGCAGCCATTCGACGGTGCGCACCGCGGGGTCGTTGCCGCGGTAGGAGATGATGTCGGTGGTCGCGCGCGTGCCGTAGAGGGTGAGCACCACGTCGGTGCCGCGTTCCTCGACCGCGTAGGCCGGGCGCGCGCCCATCGGGATCGCGAGGTCGATCCACTCCGCCGCCGGAACGACGCGCGCATTGCCGGCGATGCGGAGCGGCTCCGTCGTTCCCGCCGGCGCGGGGATCGCGTCGGCCGCGTTCACCCAGACGTCGAGCGCGTCGTCGAGACGGACGCGCACGAAGTCCCCGCTGCGCCCTACCTCGCGGAGGACGGTGCCCGGGAAGAAGAACCACTTGTAGGTGCCCGCGGGGAGCGGACGCGCGATGACGACGCGGTCGGTGTCCGACATCGTCGAGTCGGGAGCGCCGAGCACGACGTAGCGAGGTGTCGTGTCCGGTGCCGTTAGGCGGCGCGCGGTGTCGGCGACCGCGGCGCGGCTGCTGTCGGCGCGCGCCAGGCGCGTCGAGTCGGCCGTGCGGACGGTGTCGGCGAGCGAGTCGCGGCGCGTGCTGTCGGCCGCGGCGATCAGCGACGGAAGGAGCCGCACCGGGCGCGTGAGCCGCGCAGTGTCCGATCCCAGCGCGACGACGAGGTCGTAGCGCTGCATGTCAACGGTGGGGATCGGCAGCCAGGCGAGAAACGCCCCGTTCGGCCAGACGTGCACCGGCGCGCCGTTGATGGTGAGCGAGGCGTTGCCGTTGCCGACCGAGCCGAAGATGAAGTTCGAGTCACGCGACTGGATGAGCGCGTTGGCGGTCGGATAGACGACGCGCGGCGCGAG
>DATAIN010000152.1:0-1561 GCA_036262635.1 Gemmatimonadaceae bacterium
GGTGATCTTTGCCGCCGGGACGGGGAACCCGTACTTTTCCACCGATACCGCGGCGGTGCTCCGCGCCATCCAGATGAAGGCCGACGTCATCATCAAGGCGACGAGCGTGGACGGCGTGTACTCCGCGGATCCCAAGAAGGACCCGTCGGCGAAGTTCTTCACCGAGATGAGCTACCGCGACGTGATCGTCGACCAGCTCGGCGTGATGGACCAGACGGCGATCACGCTGTGCAGTGAGAACAAGCTTCCGCTGGTCGTGCTGAACATCCACCGCCAGGGCGCCGTCGCGGCCGCGACTCGCGGCGAGCGCGTGGGCACACTCGTCAGATGAGCGCAACCACTCCGTTTCTCAACACCGCGCGGACCGCGATGGACCGCGCCCTCGACAACACGCGCAAGGAGTTCGCCGGCGTCCGCTCCGGCAAGGCGTCGCCGGCGATGCTCGACTCGGTGCGCGTCGAGATGTACGGCCAGCAGATGCCGATCAACCAGGTCGCCAGCGTGTCGGCGCCCGAGCCGCGGATGCTGATCGTCACTCCCTTCGACAAGGGGCAGATCAAGGCCGTCGAGAAGGCGATTCGCGAGTCCGACCTCGGGCTCGACCCGGCGGTGCAGGGCAACATCGTTCGCGTGCCCTTGCCGTCGATGAACGAGCAGCGGCGCAAGGAGCTCGTGAAGATCGTCCACAAGTACGCCGAGGAAGGCCGCGTCGCCGTCCGTCATGCGCGCACCGAAGCGCGCGACAAGGTGAAGAAGCAGGACGGCATTCCCGAGGACGACAAGAAGCACTTCGAGAAGGACATCCAGAAGGTGCACGACGACGCGATCAAGAAGATCGACGACCTGATCAAGGCGAAGGAAGCCGAGATCATGGAGGTCTGAGGGCGCGGAGCCTGACGCTCGTGATGACCGCCGCCGACCTGCTCGCGCGCATCCGCCTCAACGGCGAGGTCCCGCGCCACGTCGCCATCATCATGGATGGCAACGGGCGCTGGGCGCGCGAGCGCCTGATGCCGCGGCCCTTCGGGCACCGCAGCGGGATGAAGGCGGTGCGCGAGGTCGTCGAGGGAGCGATCGAGGTCGGCATCGAGGTGCTGTCGCTCTTCGCGTTCTCCCAGGAGAACTGGCAGCGGCCGGTGACCGAGGTGTCGGCACTGATGTCGCTGCTCGAGGAGTACATCGCGCGCGAGGCCGACGAGCTGGCGGAGCGCGGCGTGCGAGTCCTCGTGCTCGGCGAGCTCGATCGACTGACGCCTCCGGCGCGCGCCGCCGTCGATCGCGTCATGTCGCAGACTGCGCACAACGACCGCCTGACGCTGAACCTGTTCATCTCGTACGGCAGCCGCGCCGAGATCCTGCGGGCGACGCGCGCGATCGCCGCGGACGTCGCGGCGGGGCGCCTCTCCCCCGGGGAAGTGACCGAGGCGGAGATCGAGAAGCGGCTCTTCACCGCCGGCTGTCCCGATCCGGACCTCCTCATCCGCACCTCGGGGGAGCAGCGCATCTCGAACTTCCTGCTCTGGCAGGTCGCCTACGCGGAGCTCTACATCTCGCGGGTGCT
>DATAIN010000153.1:0-2188 GCA_036262635.1 Gemmatimonadaceae bacterium
AGGTCGATGAACGCGGGCGCGCCGACCTCGCGCGCGCCCGGCGTATCGGTGGTCGGGATGATGTGTTCGGCGACGACGGCCATCAGCTCGGCCTGCGCGGGGGTGAGGGCGCGCGGAGTGAACCCGGCTGCGGTGCGATCATGACCCTCGCATCCGGCGAGGACGCCGGCGATCGCCGGCGCGGAGAGAGCGCCGCCGAGGAGGAGGGCGACGCGGCGGAGCGCGGCGCGCCGATCGATCGAGCCGGTGGTGGGATCCGTCATGGAGAACGCGGAGAGGAGGGAGCGAATCTGAGCGAGGGTCGGGCGGGCGCAAGCGGGATACGCGTACCGGCGCGCGAGCGTTCGCGCGGGCGGAGTCTTGCGGCGGTCGTCCCGGTCGCGCAACATAGCGCCTCCCAGCTTTATCGTTTAAGTACCGAAGCCCGCGCGTATTCGAGGTGGCCCGCGGATGGCACTGCGGCGGTTCGCGATCCTTTCCCTCTGCGCGGCGTCGCTCGCCCGCGCACAATCCCCGCGCCCGACCCCAGCCGCGCCTCCGGAGCCCGCGGTCCAGTGGGAGGAAGTCGCGAGCGGGGTCTGGCGCGCGACCATCGGCGCGCCCGAAGGCGTCTCGCTGCTCGATTCCGTCGCCGCGCCGCCGCGCCGCGACGCGCTCCGGCGGCTGCCGCCCGCGGACTTCCCCCTGCCGCGTGACGAGATCCACGCCGTCGAGACCGACGGCAAGGTCGCGCTGCGCCTCCCGCTCGCGCCGAGCGAGGAGCTCTACGGGCTCGGCCTCGAGTTCAAGAGCGTGCGGCAGCGCGGCACCGTGAAGGAGCTGCACGTCGATCACTACGGGGGAACGGACAACGGCCGGACCCATGCGCCGGTGCCGTTCTACGTCTCGAGCGCGGGGTACGGCGTCCTGGTCGACGCCGCGCGCTACGTGACCGTGTACGCCGGGACCGCGGTGCGGAAGGACAGCGAGCACCCGCCGCCGGTGAAGGACCGCAATACCGACCGGACGTGGACCTCGATGCCGCTCTCCGACGCGGTGGAGGTCCTCGTTCCGGCGCGCGGCGCGACGGTGTACCTCTTCGCCGGACCGACGGCGCTCGACGCGGTGCGGCGGTACAACCTCTACTCCGGCGGCGGCGTGCTCCCCCCGAAGTGGGGGCTGGGCTTCATGCAGCGCGTGCGGACGTCGGCGACGGCGGAGGAGGTGCTGCGCGAGGTGGACGCGTTCGGCGCGAGGGGATATCCGCTCGACATGATCGGGCTCGAGCCCGGATGGCAGAGCGCGGCGTATCCCGGCACCTTCGTCTGGGACTCGACGCGGTTCCCCGACCCGGCGGGCTTCCTGCGCGCGATGACCGGGCGCGGCGTGCGGGTGAATCTCTGGATCAATCCCTACGTCGCGCCGCGCGCCCCCGTCTTCGACGCGCTCCGCCCGCTCTCGGGCTCGCACACCGTGTGGACGGGGATCGTCCCCGACTTCACGCTCCCCGAGACGCGGCGCATCGTCCTCGACCTGTTCCGCCGCGAGCACCTCCGGCTCGGCGTGAGCGGCTACAAGATCGACGAGGTGGACGGGTACGACCGCTGGCTCTGGCCCGACCACGCCACCTTCCCGTCGGGGCTGAGCGGGGAGCAGATGCGGCAGCTCTACGGGCTCACGCTGCAGCGCGCCACCGCGGCGATGTTCCGCGAGCGGGGCGTGCGGACGTGGGGACTGGTCCGCGCGTCGAACGCGGGCGCGGCGCCGCTGCCCTTCGTCATCTACGACGATTACTACAGTCATCCCGACTTCATCACCGCGCTGGCGAACAGCGGCTTCATCGGGGTGCTCTGGACGCCGGAGGTGCGCTCCTCGAGGACGGGGGAGGAGTGGCTGCGCCGGATGCAGTCGGTGTGCTTCTCTCCGCTGGCGCTGCTCAATGCCTGGGCGGACGGGACGGAGCCCTGGTCGTTTCCCGAGGTGGCCGACCAGGTGCGCGAGGTGATGCGGCTGCGCATCCGACTGCTCCCGTACCTGTACACGGCCTTCGCACGCTATCACTTCGACGGTACGCCGCCGGTCCACGCGATGGCGCTCGTCGACGGCTTCCGTGTCGCCGACTCCGTGAGCGCGGGCGCGCTGAGCTCCACCGACAACCCCTATGCGGCAGCGACACGGCGCGACATCAAGGACCAGTTCATGGTCGGCG
>DATAIN010000154.1:0-3200 GCA_036262635.1 Gemmatimonadaceae bacterium
CTCCGGCCACGGCGCGTCGAGGCTCGATACAAAGCGACGCGACGCGCGTGATCGATGATCACGCGCGTCGCGTCGTCGTCGGTGCTCAGTCCTTGCCGGAGCGCTTGCGGCGCCGTGCTTCGGCGGCCTTCAGCTGGCGCGCCTCGCTCGGCTTCACGTAGTGCCGCTTCCGGCGGAGATCCTTCAGGATCCCCGAGCGGAGCATCTTCTTCTTGAACGCCTTGAGCGCCCAATCCAGGCGGTCGCTCTCTTCGAGAACTACTTCGATCATGAACGCTCCGGTATGGTGTTACGCGACCTTCGAGACGTTCTCGGCCGAGGGGCCCTTCTCACCCTGAACCATGTCGAACTCCACACGATCGCCCTCGGCGAGCGTCTTGAAGCCCTTGCCCTGGATCGCCGAGTAGTGCACGAAGCAATCCTTCGAGCCGCTCTCGGGGGTGATGAAGCCGAAGCCCTTCGCGTCGTTGAACCACTTCACGGTGCCGGTGGTGCGTGCCATTCTCCCAATCTCCAAACAGAAAAAAAGTCTGTGCTCGGAGTTCGGGCCCTGCCGTCCCACCGATCACATGCCGGTGCGAGACCTCCTCGCGCCGTTCCACGGCCTGCAGCCGCATGCCGTGCATCGCGCCGCCATCCGGCACGAACCTGGAATATAGGGCCGCCAGCGGCGTCCCGTCAACGGCCGATCTTCTTCCTCAACCCCTTCCAGCGCGATAACTTGCGTCCGCCGTTCGGCCCGGCCCCCCTTCCTACGCGCGTTCCCTCGCGACCCCAGTGAGCGCTTCGCTTCCTGCTCCTCCGGCTCCTGCGACGACTCCGCCGCGGAATCCGCGCCCGCAACGCATCACGCGCGCAGCCGTCGCGTACACCATCGCGATCGGGCTCGCGCTCGCGGCGACGGTGCTCACGAAATCGCTGCCGGCCTTCACGGCGCGCGCGGTGTTCTTCTTCCACCTCACCGCGATCATTGTCGTCTCGTGGTATGCCGGACGCCGGGCCGGACTGGTCTGCACCCTCGCGAGCGGATTCCTCGTGCAGACCTTCATCATGCAGCCGACCATCTCACCGACGATCGGCGATCCGGTCGACCTCTTCCGTCTCGTCGCCTTTCTCGCGCTCGGGGGCCTGACCGCCCTGCTCAGCGGGGGTCTGCGCGACGCGATGCGCCGCGCCGATCAGCAGGCGCTCGAGCTTCAGGATCAGGCGATGGAGCTCGAGCAGCAGATCGAGCAGTCGCAGAGCGTCACCACGCAGCTCGCTTCTGCCAATGAGGATCTGGCGGTGAGTGAGCGCCGCTACCGCGCGCTCTTCGAGGCCACGACGCGCATGGTCTGGAGCACCGACGCGAACGGGATGGTCGAGGACATGCCCGTCTGGCGCGAGCTCACGGGCCAGAGCCTGGAGCAGGTGCGCGGACAGGGCTGGCTCGACGCCCTGCACCCCGACGATCGACAAGGCGTCGCGAAGCACTGGCGGCACGCGCTCGAGGCGCGGGCGCCGTACGAGAGCGAATACCGCCTCCGGATGCGCGACGGCAGCTATCGCTGGTTCCGCGCGCGCGGCGTGCCGGTGCTCGACGAGCAGGGGTCGGTGGTCGAATGGGTGGGCACCTTCAACGACGTCCACGAGCGCAGGCGCGCAGCCGAGCTCCGCGCCGAGGAAGAGGCACTCGTCGCAACCGTCCAGCGCATCGCGGGCACCGTCGCGGGTGAGCTCGAGATGGAGCGGCTCGTGCAGACGGTCACCGACGCGGCCACGACCGCGACCGGCGCGAGCTTCGGCGCGTTCTTCTACAACATCGTCGATGCGCAGGGAGAGAAGCTCACGCTCTATACGCTGTCGGGCGCGCCGCGCGAAGCGTTCGAGGACTTCGGACATCCGCGGGCCACACCGGTGTTCGCGCCGACGTTCTACGGCACCGCGATCGTCCGCAGCGACGACATCACCGCCGATCCGCGCTACGGAAAGCTCGCGCCGCATCACGGAATGCCGAAGGGCCATCTGCCGGTGCGCAGCTACCTCGCCGTTCCCGTGGTCTCGCGGAGTGGCGAGGTGCTCGGCGGACTCTTTTTCGGTCACGTCGAGCCGGGGCGATTCACCGAGCGACACGAGCGCATCGTCACCGCGCTCGCGGGGTGGGCGGCGCTGGCGATGGACAACGCGCAGCTCTACGAGGCCGAGCGGAGCGCGCGGCGCGAGGCGGAGGCGGCCAGCCGCGCAAAGAGCGATTTCCTCGCCGTGATGAGCCACGAGCTCCGCACTCCACTCAACGCGATCGGGGGTTACGCGCAGCTGCTCGCGATGGGACTGCGCGGCCCGGTCAGCGACGCGCAGGCGGCGGACCTCGAGCGGATCGAGCGTAGCCAGCGGCACCTGCTCTCGCTCATCAACGACATCCTAAACCTGGCGCGCATCGAAGCCGGCGAGGTCGCCTACGAGATCGCCCCGGTGGACGTGGGCGAGGCGCTCGCCGACATCCAGCCGCTCGTCGCTCCCCTCGTCGAGGCCAAGGGGCAGTCGCTGCGCGTCGAGCCTCCCGCGCGCCCGACGTTGGTGCGAGCGGACGCCGACAAGATGCAGCAGATCATCCTCAATCTGCTCTCGAACGCGATCAAGTTCACCGAGAGCGGCGGGGAGATCGCCATCACCTGCGAGCCGAGCGACTCTCAGGTGTCGATCGTGGTCAGCGATACCGGCGAGGGCATCCCGGAGGACCGTCAGGAGGAGGTGTTCGCTCCCTTCGTGCAGCTCGACAGCTCGCTCACCCGCCGGCGAGACGGAACGGGGCTCGGCCTCGCGATCTCGCGCGACCTCGCGCTCGGGATGGACGGTTCGCTCACCGTCGAGAGCACCCCTGGTGTCGGCTCTTCCTTCCGGCTCGTGCTGCCGCGCGTCAGGTCGGGGAGCTGACCGCTACTTCCAGCACTCGACGAGCACCGTCACCTGACGGCCGATCTCGCCGACGTCGGCGTTGCTCCGCCGCTCCTTCGAGGGCGCCGTGTGGAACAGGACGCCCTGCGTGCGGAGGAAGTCGCGCGCGACGGCTCCCTTCACCGCGAAGTTCACGTTCTGCGGAATGTCGCCCGTCTCCTCCGCGACGATCTTCGCGTTGAGCTTCGTGACGACCACGCCGACGACGTTGCCACTCGCGTCGAAGAGCGCGCCGCCGCGGCTTCCGGGTTGGACGGGAGCGCTCA
>DATAIN010000155.1:0-1815 GCA_036262635.1 Gemmatimonadaceae bacterium
CAGGAGTCAGTTCAGGAGTCAGTTCAGGAGTCAGTTCAGGAGTCAGTTCAGGAGTCAGCTCACCAGTCACCCAAACTGAAGCTTTCGTCACCCCTGTCCGATACTCGTGTCGTGCCTCCCGTCCCCTCTCCCGCTCCCCTCCCCGCCCTTGCCCGGCGGCTGTCGTCGCCCGTCGCGGTCGTTCCCGACGAGCGGCGGCCGCGGCCGATCACGCGGGAGAGGGTCGCTGTGCTCGGCGTCGGGGCGGGGGCGTCGATCACGGCGGCGCTCGCGCTGCACGAGCGGCCTCTCGTCGCGTTAGGCACCGCGGTCGTCGGGGTCCTCTGCGTCGCGGTGCTCGGCGCGAGCGCATTCCGGGCGCGGCGCTTCGTCGACATGCGGCGGCACGAGCGGGAGCGCGGGAGCGCGCATGCGTCGCGCGTCGCCCTGCTGTTGGAGAGCGCGCGGGCACTCACCGAGCAGGGGTCGGAGGCGGGAGTCTACGAGCAGCTGCGGCGGCACGCGGCGGCGGTGGTGCCTAACGACGAGTTCACCCTCGCGATCTTCGACGACAAGGGTGTGCTGGCGGGCCGGTACTCGGCGGCGGGGATCATCGACGGGCTCAATGCGCTGCCGACCGAGCGCGAGCTCGCCGTCGTCAGATCCGGAACGGCCCTGCTCGCGACGGACGACCGGGTGGTCCCGCTCGATCTCGCGAGCGGGAAGACGAGCGTCGCGCTCGATCACGTGCACGACGCGTACATCCCGGTCAACGCGGGGCGCGCGCTGGTCGGCGTCGTCACCGTGCGTCGCGCGCACGCGGGATACTGCGCCGAGGAGCTCGACGCGCTCGCCGCGCTCTGCCAGCAGGCGGGGATCGCGATCGGACGCGCGCGCCTCTTCATGCAGGTGCTCTCGGCGAAGCGCGAGTGGGAGCGCGTCTTCGACGCGACCGCGGAAGGTCTCGCCCTGATCGACGCGGAGGGACGCATCCGCCGCTGCAACGCGGCGTTCGCGGCGTTCGCGGGGACGTCGTTCGGGAGCGCGGTCGGCCAGCATCACCATCGCGTCGGCAATCTCGAGCTCGGCCAGGGCGACCACTGCGTGATCTGCCGCGCCATCCGCGGCGGGCGGCGCGGCGAGCACGTCATCGAGAGCCCGGACGGTCACATCCTCCGCGTCACGCTCTCTCCCTATCCGATGGGCGGCGTCGTCCTCGTCGCGCAGGACGTCACCGCCGAGAGCGAGATGCGCGCCGCGCAGCACCAGCTCTTCGAGAGCGAGAAGTTCGCCGCGATCGGGCGGCTCGCCGCCGGCGTCGCGCACGAGGTGAACAATCCGCTGATGGGGATCACGAGCCTCGCCACGGTGGTGCTCGAGGACGCGTCGCTCGCCGGCGAGAACCGCGACATGGTGACGATGATCCAGCGCGAGTCGCGCCGTGCCGCGCAGGTGACGCGCGACCTGCTCAGCTTCGTCCGCGTCGACGACCACCAGCGCGCGGAGGTGGACCTGAACGACGTCGCGCGTGAGGTCGCCGAGCTGCGCGCGGTGCAGCAGCGCGCGTCGAACATCGTGATGACGCTCGACCTCGCGCCCGACATGCCGCGCGCGCTGCTCAGCCGCGCGCAGATCCTCCAGGTCGTGATCAACCTCGTGACGAACGCCGAGGACGCGGTGGAGGGACGCGACCGCCGCGAGGTCCGGATCTCGACCTATCACGGCTCCGGCAGCGTCGCGCTCCGCGTCGAGGACAGCGGCCCCGGAATCCCCGAGGAGCTGAAGGCGCGCCTCTTCGAGCCGTTCTTCACGACGAAGGCGCCCGGCAAGGGCACG
>DATAIN010000156.1:0-15448 GCA_036262635.1 Gemmatimonadaceae bacterium
TGGGCGCCGTCCAGAGCGTGCTCGGCGCGACGAGGCAGGGGCTCGACTCGTTCGCGATGATCCAGTCCGCGGTCGTCGAGAACGAGGAGTGGATGCGCGCGATCTCGCAGGCGTCGGCGGAGACCCACGCGCTCATCGGCGAGATGACGCGCCGGCTCGACTCGGTCTCGCGCACCACCGAGAGCTTCGCCGCCTCGATGCAGGAGGTCGCGGCGTCGAGCGAGGAGCAGAGCGCGTCAACGGCGGAGATCGCGGACGTCGCGCGCGCACTAGCCGCCTCCGCCGAACAGCTGGCGCGCATCGTCTCGCGCTTCCAGCTCGGCGAGGCGCCGGTGCGCCGTCTCACCCCCCCGGCCGAGGCCTCGGCGCCCGTCGCCGCGCCACGCGATGGCACGCCGGGTGTGCCGTCGATCGTCCTGCCGCCGGGCCCCCTCGCTACGGTCGAGTAGAGGAAGCGGTTCCCCGCTGCCAGGTCGTGGGCGCGAAACGCCTATCGGCTACGGTCCCGGACGACCAGCGTTCCCGCGATCTTGTCGTGCCACCCCTGCTTGCGCGGGTCGAATGCGACCCAGATCAGGCCGAGGCCGAGCGGGAGGACTGACACGAAATACGCGAGGTAGCGGAGGATGCAGCGTCCGAGCGATGGCGTGGCACCGCTTCGTGCGTCGACGATCCGCGCGCCGACCGCCATTTTCCCCGGTGTCGCACCCCTGGTGACCCAGAAGGCGATCGTCGCCACCGTCGGCAGGACCCAGCTCATGAGCGATTCGAGCGGAGGCCCCGGAACGCCCTGCTCGAGTCTATCGAAGTAGGCGCGACCGTAGGCGAGCCAGAGGACGACGGCGGCGATGATTCCCCAGAGGATGTTGTCGATGATCGCCGCGAGGACGCGGCGCCAGAACCCGGCGTATGCTTCCGTCGCGGCAGTCGGCGACGACGTCATGGCGTCCTCCCTGGGCGTGGGTGCGGGCGATAAGGTGGTCGTAGCGGGCCTGGTTCGCCAGCGTCAGGCGGTCGCGGCGTGAATCGATGCAGAGCATAAATCCCGGGCTGATTCGTGATCCAGTCAGGGCACAGCATGGACCGAGCTCATTTCCTGGATAGGCCAATCACAGCGCCCCTCTTGCGATCCCCTCATGGCCCGCACAACGATCCCAGTCCGAAATTCCGCGTAGGTAAGGATGGATATTCAGCAGTTGGACCTCTACGCGACCAACCGCGTCTACTGAACGCGGGCAATGCACGCGAGCGGAGGCGACCCCGGCGTCGGCGCCGGGGCAGCCTCTGGGGTATGGCGAAACTGGACGCGAGGGGGAGCTATCCCGCTTGAAGCCATGAAACCTTAGCGGCCCGCTCCCATTCCTCACTGCTGGCTCTCGAACTCCCGAACTCGGCGCTCCATCAACACATTGATGGCAGGAAAGTCTGACCAATCTCCCGCTAGGAAATCCGTAGCGTGTTTTCTGAGCGACATGCTATACGACCTCAGAATCCGGTCTGTGGCTTCCATCGAGAGTGGCCGGTTTGCGTACGGCGGCCCTTGCTTCTCGCCCGGTGCACGCAACGTGAGCAGATCTTCGAGGTGAAAAGCGACATCGGCTTGAGAGGGTGCATTTGAGTTTCGAAGCTCAACGAAGAGATACTGCTCGTTCCATTCAAGGCCGACGATGACGGTGGTGACCGGACCAACGAACTCGACCCAGTAGACGCCAGCGTCGGCCGTTGGCTTTCGCCTGCGAAACCCGAACTTCTCAAGAAAGGCGAAATGGCGCTGCGCCCTTTTTACGAATGCTTCCGGTGAGAAGCCGCGAGAGGGTTTTGCTTTGGTCATGGCCACTTGATCCTGATGGTAGGATGCTTCGCGGCTCCGAAGATTGCCCTCTCCAAGCGATAGTTCGGGCTGCGTCCGCCTGGCCGTTGCCGCCATAGACCGATGTCGTACACCGTCAGCTTCTTCTTTGCGACCCCCTTTGCCCACCGCGCGTTCCGACGAAGCGACAGCGCCTCGTCATAGGGCTTGATCTTCCACGCCTTATAGTAACCGGCACCAAGGGACCGCGCAGCAGCCTTAACCCTGTGCATACCCTCGCCGATTACAACCGCTTTGTTCGCCTTCAGAATGAGTGGTTTTGCCTTCTTCCCGCCTGGGATCAACTCAAACGCGACATTGGTAACGGCCGCTTTGACACCCACCCCCGATTTTATCGCACCGGCAAGCGCGACGACGCTCTTCGCCGTGGAAGCAAGCTTGTACGCCCGCCAAGCCACCGCGGCGAGGGCCAAGATCGGCAACTCGCCATCCGGGTCGCTCAGGTTCATCGGATCGCCGAGCGCGAAGGCGTAGTAGTTCATGCCGCCGTCGAGCCCCGAGGGATCCTCGCTCAGGAACCGCCCCAGCTCCGGGTCGTACCAGCGCGCGCGGACGTAGTAGAGCCCCGCGTAGGTCCCTTCCCAGACCAGCCCCTTGAAGAGCAGCCGGTTCTCGGGATTGCCGTAGCGCGTCGGCACGCCCCAGTCGTCATAGCTCGTGTGCGCCTGGACGCTCCCCTCCCCCGTCATGCCGATCACGTTCCCGATCTCGTCGAGCGTGTGGTACTGGATCGCGGTGATCACCGTCGGGCCATACATCACCGCGAACGGCTGATCCTCACCCGGGAGATACGCATACTCGCCTAACCGCTGCGTCGCCGACGCGTCGAGCTCGGCGAGCAGATGATCCTGGTCCCAGAGGAAGTGCCGGTCGAGCACACCGTTCGTCCACCGGCGCACGAGCTGGCCCTGCGCGTCGTAGTCGTACCTGACACGCTCGACGCCGTTGATGAGGACCCGCGTGAGAAGGCCCTCGGCGCTCCACTCGAACGCTTTCCGCTCGCCGGTCGAGGTGTTGTACTTCTCGATGACGTTGCCGTCGAGGTCGTGCTGGAAGGTGTAGCCCTTGAACGCCTGGATGCGATTTCCAGTCGTGTAGCTGCCGCCATTGTCGGTGCGGTTGCCGACCGCGTCGAGGGCGTACGCCGGCGCGACCGCCAGCGGGCACACGAGCCCGTTGTTCGCATCCCACGGGCAGCTCGAGGGCGCGTAGAGAGGGTTTCCCCAGCCGTCGAGACGCCGCAGCCCGTCGTAGCCGTGCTGCCTGGAGCGGAGGTTACCCCCTTCCTTCCGGATCTCGTCGCGGATCTGGAAGCGCGTGTCGAAGCTGTAGCCGCGGTAGAGAATGCTGTCGATCCCCGTGACGCTGAACGCCTGCTCCCCCGGTCGGTGGATCGCCGTCCACTGTTCGGTACGCGTCACCGACGGCCAGATCGTCTGCCGCGGCAACAGATCCCTGTTGCGAACGAAGCGCGTGACGTTGCCAGCAACCGACACGGTGTCCAGCTCGCCCGTCTCCCGATTCCAGCCGTAATGGCGGTCGGCGAAGGTGATCCCGGCGTCGGTCGTCACCCGCACGCTGTCGAGCTGCTGGATGCTGTTCGGTCGATAGATGCGATTGAACCGGCGGCCCCCGATCCTCGTGACCACCGAATCGACCCAGCCGTTGCGGCGGAAGAAAATCGAATCGCGGCTGACGGCGTTCCACGCGACCATCTTCAGCCCGTCTGGCGAGTACTCGAAGTAGTCCGAGGTCGTGTTCGTACCCGTCTTGGATGTCAGCCGGCCGAGGGCGTCGTACGTCATTGACATTTGCTGCCCGCGCCGGTTGGTGTGGCTGCGGACGTTGCCCTCCGCGTCGTACGTATAGCTGTCGTACCGTGCCAGCGTGTCGGCCGGGTCGTATTCGCGCGTGATCCAGCCGAGCGCGTTCGGCTCGAACTTGAAGACCTGTCCCTTCGCATCCTGAACACGCGTCACGTAGAGCTGGTCGTACGTGTACCGGGTCGGGTTCGCGTTCACGCCGTCGTACACCTCGCGCACCCGGTCCACGGAGTCGTAGACGACGCTGCGCTGCGGCTCGTCGTTGGACCGCTGGGTGGCGACGCGGCCATACGTGTCGAAGGTGACCGCCGTATAGCGAGCGCCCGGGCTGATGGTGCTGTCCCGGTTGGCGTTCACCGCGTTGTAGGTGTATCGCGTGACGTGCCCCAGGGAATCGGTCTCGGTCAGGACCTGTCCGCGTGTGTTGTAGGTGTAGCTCACTCGCACCGTGTCCGACGGTCCGACGCGCGACCAGTCGACGCGTCCCCCCGGCCCCAGTGCGAATCGCGTCGATGGCCAGCCGCTTCCGCCGATGCTGTCGGGCTGCCCGCCTGCGCCATAACGGACGTTGACCTGTGTTTCGCCCTCGAGCTGGAGCGCGGTCAGCCGGCCGTTCGTGAACGTCGAATAGTCGATCGCCCCTTCGGGCGACTGGGCGCTCGTCGGATAGATCCCGGATCGCGCGATCGTCGTGACGCGCCCCAGCGGCTCGGTGATCCGCAGTGGCTGGCCCCACTTGTTGGCGGTGAAGGTCGTCTGATTGCCGAGCGCGTCGGTCACCGAGTTGACGAGGTTTGCCGTGAGCGTCGGCGTCCACGGCGTGGTCACCGTCGACGAGGTCGGGACGCCCGACATCTGGGTTCCCGCGTACGTGATCCGCGGCCGGGCGAGGCCGTTGTGAAGCTGGACTTGCGGCAGATCGACGTACTGGAGCCGATCCGTCGAATCGAGCGTGAAGGTGCTGATGCCCCCGCGGCGGTCGGTTACCGTCTGCAGTCGACGTGAACCGTCGTAGCCGAATTGGGTGCGCTCTCCATCCGGGTCCTGGATCTCGCGCAGTGTCGAGTCCGAGGCAACCGTGAAGGTCGTGATGCGCCCGCCGCTCTTTGCTGCCACGTCACGCGACGGATTCTGAATGGTCGCGAGACCGTAGGCACCGTAGGTGAGCACGATCGCCTTGGGGCCGCCCGCATACGTGAGAACGGGATCCTGCACCTCCGTGAGGCGCCCGTTCGCATCATAGGCGAAGCCGGTCCGGTTCCCGTAGCGATCGACGACGGCGGTCAGCTGGCCCACCGAGTTGAACTGCGCCTTCGTCGAGTCGGGGTAGGCGCGGGACCAGTTGCCTAGGTAATCCTTCGTGAGCGACGACGGATCGCCTCCCTGGTTGGCGAAGCAGCTGCTGCAGTATGGATCGACGACGAAGTAGGTCGCCGAACCGTCGCCTTCGGTAATGAGGACGTTGCCGTCGGCCTGTGAATAGAGCCGCTGCAGTCCTTCGATCGACCAGCCACGTGCGACGCGGGAGGCGCGTTCGTCGATCGACATGATCTGCGTCTCGACGAGTTGCGTCTCGCTCGAGCCGTCGGTGTATCTGGCGGTCAACAGCAGCGATATCGGCGTCATGCCGTTCCTGACCAGGCTATTTGCATCGGGCATGATCTGACCGCCAAGCCGCACCTGACCCGACCATGGGCCAGCAAATCGAAGCCGCGTATCGGAATTGGAGAAGGTGATCCAGGCGCCGTTCGAACGCTTCGCCTCGAGCCAGAATTCGGACACCGCCTTGCCGCTGTTGATCGAGACGTTGCCGTACACCATCGTGCTCGGTACAGCTAGGTCGCCGTGATAGATCAGGGTGATGTTTCGTGCCTCATCCAGCGTGTAGTAGGGGACCGTTCCCTGCGAGTAGATCGGGATGAAACATGCTTCGCAGAGGCCGGCGTCCTGATTGGTCGTGTTTGTCGGCGAGGCGTCGGCAACAAGCCAATTCGGGACGCTCGTCACATTGAGCTTCCCGAGGAAGCTCTGCCCCGGTATGGCCGCTCGTACGCGAACCTCGCCCGTTCCCCCATAAGCCGCGGTGTAATTCACGGTTATCCGCTTCGATTGCATCGGATCCAGGCTGACGCCCGTCCAGCTGCTCGAACACGACGTCACGGCACTCGAGCACGCGACGTAGATATCTGCCCACGTGGATTCGTTGCCGGTGTTCGTGAGATCGAAGTCGTGGGTATAGCTGCCAGGGGGATGCGAGACGCTCCCGGGCGCAACCGGAACGACCTGAATGAACACGTATCCGGTCTGCGCGGAAACGGCGACCCACGGCACCGCCAGCAGCCAGGCGAGCACCAACTGCTGTCCGCATCGCCAATAGCGCGAACGTCCGGTCGCCGAAGGCTCCGACCGTCTTGTCCTTGCGTACCACATGCGAATCCCCCGTCAATGGTGACGGGATGACGTGGGGCACGCGGAGTGCCCGAGATGGCCTGTTGCCTAACGCGCGTCGTGCCTTTGCCTTACGCGTGTCCTGCCCGTCTCGCTCGCCGCGAATTGTCGGTGAATGAACGCTGCCCGTGCACCGTTTACGGTGAATGGCAACAACGATCTGATGTCGGAATCCCGTCAGGATTCGCCGGCGCTGCGCCGTTGCGGCGAATCGAGCGGTTCGGATCTCAGGCGAACTGCTCGGGTGCTGACAAGGAAGGGGTCGACAGATCCATCGCAGTTCTCGCCGGAATGCCGCTGCCTGCGCGGCGACGCGATGCCGAGGCGCCTGATGCGCTCATATACGGTCTTTCTGCTCACTCCCAACGAGGCGGCGACTCTCGCGGTGTCCCAGTCATTGGCTTCGAGCAACTCCTTCAGGGCGTCGGCTGCGTTTCTCTGTCCGTCGGGCCGTTCGCGAACAGACTGTGGCGCTCCAGCGGAAAGCGCCGCATCCGTGTGTTCGACTTCGACTCGCCCCGCAACCGCGATCGTGCACGCCAGCTCGACGACATGCCGCAGCTCGCGTACGTTGCCGGGCCAGCCATGCCGCTCGAGGCGGCCGTAGGCACCTGAGGTCATCTGGTAGGCCACGCGCCGACTCTCGGAGGTCGTCCGTACGAAGTGATCGGCGAGCAGTCGCACATCCTCGATGCGATCCCGCAAAGCCGGCACGTTGACTACAGCGCCTCGCAGGCGGAAATACAGGTCGCTCCGAAACACGCCCTCACCGATCAAGTCTCCGAGTGACTCATTCGATGCCGAGACGAGGCGGAAGCAGCTTCGCCGGTTCGCGCGACCGCCCACGGGGCGGTATTCCCCGGTCTCGATCACGCGCAGCAGCTTGGCCTGGAGCGGCAGCGGCAGCCGGCTGATCTCATCCAGAAAGAGCGTTCCTCCATTCGCTTCGGCGAGGTAGCCCGACGCGTCGGAGCAGGCGCCTGTGAACGCCCCTCTGACGTGACCGAAGAGTGCGTCCTCGAACATCGTGTCGGCGATAGCGCAGACGTTGAAGCAGACGAGCGCGCCCGCGCGGTCGCAGCGGGAGTGCAAGGCTTGCGCGACGAGTTCCTTTCCAGTGCCTGTCGGCCCCTGCACCAGAACCGGCAGGTTCGTGGGGGCGAGCGTCCGGATCAGCGCCCGTACCTGCCGGATGGCGAACGATTCGCCGATGATCAGCTCCTGCATGGTCAGCAATTGACGGGGAGATGCGAGAGTGAAATGCCGCGCGACGAGGGGTTACGGCTGCTGGCGCTGGCTGCGCTCTTGCAGCGGTCTGCTCAGCTCTTCGGCCTCCGCGTCGTCGCGGATGACCTGCGGCGTGATGAACAGGTAGAGCTCCGTCTCCGTTGTGCGTCGGCTCGCGCGCCCGAAGGCGGCCCCCAGCAGTGGAATCGCCGAGAGAACCGGTACCCCGCTCTGTGACGCGTCGCGCTGCCTGTCGGTGAGCCCGCCGAGCACGACCGTCTGTCGATCCTTGATGAGCAGCTGCGTCTGCACCGATCGCGTCGAGATGACCGGCGCCTCGACCCCCGAGAGTCCCGACGACTCTTCGGTCGCCTGGTTCACCTCCTGAAGCACCCGCAGCATCACGTAACCATCGGTGCTGATCGTCGGCCGCACCGTCAGGCGGGTGCCGACGTCCCGGTACTGCACCACCTGATCGCGCGCCGTGTTGTCTGTCGGCAGCACGCGCGCCACCTGCACGAAGGGTCGCTGGCTGCCGACGTTGATCTCCGCCTCTTCATTGTTCGCCGCAATCACGATCGGGCGGCTCAGGATCCGCACATCGCCACGCGCCGCGGCGGCACGGAGCTGGATGTCGATGTCGTGACGCCCGAGGTTGAAGAGATCGATCACGATGTCCGCCGCGCCACCGCCGGTCGTACTGCCGCGGGCGGAGCCGTTGCCGCGGCCGATTCGCGTCTCTGGCGCGCTCGCCGACACGCCGAGGCTGAAGCTCCGGTCCTTCCGGATCTCAGCGATCGTCACCGTGATCAGCACCTGCAGCGGTCGCACGTCGAGCTCGCGCACGGCCGCGCTCACAAGCTCGAAGTCAGCCTGACTGGCGCGGATCAACAGGCTGTTCGCGCGCGCGTCGGGAACGATCGTGACCTCCCCGACGAACGACGCCTGACGTCCGGCGATTGTGGGCACTGCGTCGGGCGCTGCCAGGACGCCCGCGGGTGGCACCAGGTTCTGTCCCAGCTCGCGACTCAGCGGCTGCCCGCGCTCCGAAGGGCGTTCGCCTAACGCCGACCCTCTTCCATAAAGTGCGTTCACGGTCGCCGCGACGTCGGCGGCACGGGCGTGGTGCAGGCGGAGGACGAAGAGCTGTAGTACCTGGCCGATGCCCGCCGGCCGCGTCTCCGCCACGGGTGCTGCCGGGCGCGGCGGCTCCTTCTGGCGCACCCGGTACAGTCCCGCCGCTGTGTCGGCGACGATCTCGTACCCCTGGCTCTCGATCGTCCCGCGCAGGATTCGCGCGATCTCCGACGTCGCCACCGGACGCGGTGTCTCGATCGTCACCCGGACCGCGCCGATCGAGCCGAATACCACCGGCCGATCGAGATACCTTGCCAGCACCTGCACGACCGAGCGGAGATCGGCGTCCACCAGGCGGATCGTCACGCTGTCGCCGCGCGCCACGACGCCAGCGATGGGGTCCTGCGCCCCCGCCGCGTGTGCACGCGGCGCTGCGAGCAGAGCGGCGACCGCGACGATTGATCGCCAGGCGAACGTGTTCATCGCACCCTCACCATGCTCGCCTCACGGTCAGTCGCCAGGACGTGTCGCTCCCCTGCACCACCACCGTGTCTCGCTGCACTCGCACCACCTTCAGCTCGCCTAACGTGTCGCCGGCTCGCACCACGACCGCCCCCCCGCGACCGGGCACCCCTTCGAGCACCGCCTCCCATGGGGGACCGATGATCCCCGTCACCGCGAGCGCCGCTCGGGGCGGGCGGGGCGCAACCGCCGGCATCGGCGCGACATCTCCAGCCGCGCCGAAGGCAAGGGGCGACGGGTTCCGGGATGCGCGAAACGGGTCGCTCTCGATGACGGTCTCGTTGTCGGCGGCGATCCGTGCGGCGTCCAGCTCTCTGAGCGTATCCGCTCCCTCGCTGATCGCTCCCGTCGCGCTTTGCTGCGGCCGCGCCACTTTCCGCCATGCCGTCGCCGACGCCGCGAGCGTAGCCGTGGCGGCTATCCAGATCGCCACCTCGATGCTTCTCGCGTTCACCGGCCCCTCCGCCTTACCGCAAGCCCTTCGACCATCAGCTCCATGCGCAGAGCCTCCGGCTGGTCGTCCCCGGCGCCGGGATCGGGCTGGGTGATCGCGAGCTCGCGGATCACCAGGACCTCCGGCCCGCGCTCGAGCGCCGCGAGCATCCCCGTGATCCCTTCCACGTCGCCGATGACGTCGGCGCGGACGCCGACGCGCGCGAATGCGCCGCGTGCGGCAGTATCGACGCGGAGTTGCACCGTCCCGACCCTCACCTGTGCCGCCGACGCCGCCTCGGACAGCAGCCCCGCGAGCGTGGCCGCCGCGCCGGCCGGGGTGTCGCCGTCGAGCAGCGCCGGCGCGAGCGCTCGGTAGCGGACGTTGCGCGCCCGCAACGATTCCGCCACCACTGGGGCCGCCGCGACGGCCTCCTGCGCGCGCCGCGCTTCGGCCTCGAGCTCGCGCGCCGACCGCACCATGTCGCTGTGCACCCGGACCAGCGCGGGCGCTCCCCGCGTGCCCAGCACGAGCGCGCCGATGACGAGCGCGCCGATGACGAGCGTACGCCGGTCGCGCGGGGCTGTTCCTGGCATCCTTTTCATGGCGCCTCTTGGGCGGCGGCCCACCGGAAGCGCACCGTGACGCGCTCCTTTTCGCGCCCGCCCACGCTCTCGCGGGTCACCGGCCCGATGATCTGCGGTGCGACTGCGGAAGGCATCGCCTCGAGCGCTGCCATCACGTCCGCGCCGCGCGCCGCCAGCGCGACGATGGTTCCACCCGCCGTGTCGATTCGAACGGACACGAGCTGCGCGCTCGCCGGCAATCCCCGTGTGAGCTCCGCGAGCACCCCGAGCGGCGAGCGCCGCATGCGGCCGAACGCCGCCGCCTCGTTCAGCGCGTCGCTCACCCGACGCAGCTCGGCCGCGGCGGCAGCCGCCCGGCCACGATCGGACGCGAGCGAGACGATGGTTTGCGTCGCCGCCCGTGACACATTGGCCGCGGCGATGAGCGGCGCGAGAGCGTAGACGGTCAGTCCGATGGCGAGCACCGACGCGGCGAGCATGACACGCCACTTCGGAACCTGCGCCGGCTCCGCCGCGGACCGACCGTCGGGCCGTAGCATCAGCGGCGACGGCGATGACGCGACAGCCGCCCCATACGCGTCTGCGTACCGCCATGCTTCTGTACCCAGCATCGCAAGCTCGGGCGCCACATCGGGCACGGCTGCGCCGGGCGCGTCGTCCAGCGGGACACGCCTGACCTCACACATGGCGTCGCCCCTCCACTCGACGGCCGCCGCGACGTCGCCGTCAGGCCACACGACGCGTTCCGTGCGCAGCGCCGCGCCGAGTACCGCGACGCTCGGCACGATGCCGACGAGACGGAGCCGTCTGCGCCGGCAGAGCGCCGCCACCTCGATCACGAGCGGCGCTTCGATCGCGCTTCCCCATGCCTCGCGGTCGCCGGCGCCCACTCCTGCGGCGGTCGCGAGCGGAATTCCGTTCCTCAGGAAGAAGCGCCCGGCATTCTCGGTGACCATCCGCGAGAGCGCACGAGGGTCAGCGACTGGTGGGAGGCCGAGGAGCCGTTTCACCTGCGAGCGCGCCGGCCCGACCGCAACGACCGTCGCCGGCCGCGGCCAACGCGGCAGCGGCGCCGTGTCGAGCAGCCGGGCGACCGACGCCTCGAGTGGCAGATCGGCGAGGATCGGCGATTCGCCCGCCCAGAGAATGCGCCCTTCGCGTACGCACGCGATGCGCACCGTGTCGCTGGCGACGGCGAGCCCAACCCGCATCAGGCGGTCTTCCGCCTGACGATGGCGAGCCGCGGGCCGGCGCGGATGAGACGCAGCTCGACTTCGGCGGTTGCGCCTCCGGCGTCGGCCGCTCGCGCGAGCAGCGTCCACGCATCCGGTTCCGCCGCGACGAGCTGTGCCAGCTCCGGGTACTGGGCGAGCATCGCGTCGCGCGCGTCGCGCGAAAGCGTCGCCGAGAAGGGGAGCAGCTCGCGAGCCTCCTCACCGCGCAAGCGCAGCTCCGCCAGCCGCGCCATCGCCTCGTCGTCGAAGCCTGGGAGCGACGCGACTACCGCCGGCGGTGCCCGCGCGAGCTCGATTCGTCCGCCGTCGACACCGAGAAGGCTGTCGATCCCGTCGATACCCGCGACACCACGCACCAGCCGCAGCTCGGCGGCGTCGGCGAAGGGGCCGTTGCGTGGCCCGAGCTTTCCCGAGGCGCGATACCATCTGCGTTCCGCGCCGTTGCGCCGTGGCTCGTCATCGGCGTCGCGCCAGTCGAGGATCGCGTCAGCGAGCGAATCGGCACGGGTGGAGTCGATCCCCGCCGCGATCAGCAGCGCTTCGATGCGCGACTCGCCGGCACCGTTCGCGTCCAGCGTGCGCCCGCTCGCCTGCAGCTCTACGGAGCACTGCGCGCCTGGGGGCAGCGCGGACGCAACGACGGTGTCGAGCGTCCTCCAGATGCTCGTCGCGCCGCGCTCGTCGAGCATCGCTTCGCTCGCGACCGCCCGCGCAAGCTCGGCGCATCCTTCGGCACGCCACGCGGCGCGGGTATGGGACACGCGGTACTGCGCCGTCGCGATGGCATCCCGTGCCGCGAGGACCGCCACTGCGTACAGCAGTCCGAGAGCGACGATCACCCAGAGCACGGCGAGTAGCGCGAAGCCGCGGCGGGGACGAAGCTGGCGTCGCATCGATCTCATCCGCGCTCACCGATCCGGAGGATCGCGGTATCGGCGGGCGTCGCGATGCCGATGGCCAGCGGCGCCGTAATGCCTGCGCCCCAGGACACGAACCATCGTCCGCCTTCAGCGGCGTTCTCGAGGTAGCGCAATGCGAGCGGCGAGGGCGCATCGAGCGCGGCGAAGTCCAAGCCGGTCGATGCGCGGACGCGGAGCGTGTCGCGCGTTTCCCCACGGTGCACCACCAGCGAGACTGTACACCGTTCTCGCCAGCCGCGGGGGACGTCGCACCAGGAGCCGAACGTCGTGGAGTCGGGAGTCCCCGCGAAGGTCGCTGCCTCGGGCGTCCCCACCTCGAGGCGCAGCAACAGGTCGCGGAGCATCCGCTCGCCGTTCGCCTCGCGGTCCGTACGCATCGCGCCAGCGACGACACGTCGCGCCGCTTCGCCTACCTGCTCGGCGAGCATTCGCGCCCCGAGCACTACCACCGCGCTGACCACCACCACTACGATGACTTCGAGCAGGGTGAAACCGCCTCGACGCGGCTTTCCTAGGTCAGGGTGCATCGACAGCTCCGCGTGCGCGGTACAGCATGGTGCGGAGCAGATCGCGTTTGCCCGACGAGTCCGAGAGCACCACGAGGTAGAGCGTCGGTGCCTCTCGGTCGACGCGCATCCGCCACGGTCCCTGCTCGCGCTCGCCGAGATGGCGCTCGAGATCCTCGCGTGGCCAGAGGGCCACCACGTCGAGGTAGGCACTCGCTTCGCGCATCTCGCGTTCGGCGCGGCGCAAGGCTTCCACGGTGTGCAGCGATTGGCCGAGCATGGCGACGATCGCCGCACCGGCCGTGACGAGGATCGCGAGCGCGACGATCGCCTCGAGCAGCACCGCGCCGGCGCGGCCGTGGTCAGCGCGCATCGACCGGCCGCCCGGAGCGTGTGTCGATCGACAAACGGTCGTCGACGATGAGGCGTCCATCGGGATACGCGGTGGCAGCGCGGACGTCAGCGCTGTCCGCGACGATCACCGTCACAGTCCTCCCGGTGCGGACCGCGCACTCGCGTGCGTCCACGAGCGTGGCTGCCGCACCGCCAGCGGCAGCAGGCCTCGGAGTATGGATCGCGACCGCGGTCACTCCCGCGACGACGCCGAGGATGGCGAGCACGACAAGGAGCTCGACGACGGTGGTGCCGCTGCGCGAGCGCTGCGCCGCCTTCATGGCTGCGGCCTGACCCCGTAGATCGCCTGAAGCAATGCGGCGGCCACGAAAGCGACGAGCGCGCCAAAGGCGACGATCATTCCCGGTTCCACGAAGCGGATCGCGCTCTTCACCAGTCGCTCGGCGCGCTCGCGCTCGATGCAGGCGGCGTGGGCCGTCATGGCGACGAGCTGCCCGGTCTCCTCGCCGGCGCGGGCGAGCCGTGCGGCGGTTGACGTCGCCGCGCCTTCCTCGATCAATGCGCGCGAGAGGCGCTCCCCGTGCACGACGCGCGTCCGCGCCTTCGTCATCCGCCGTGCGATCGCGGCATCGCCTCCCGAGAGCGACGCGTGCTGGAGCGCCGTGGCGATCGGCACGCCGGCGTCGAGTAGCGCGCCGAGCGCTGCGAGCGTGTGCGACGTCGCCATCGACAGACGGAATGCCCCGAGCCCTGGCAGCGCGAGGAGCAGCTCGTGCCAGCGCAAGCGGCCGGCCGGCGTCGATACCCAGCGCAGCCAGACTGCGACCAGTACAGCCATTCCGACGGAGCCGGGGATCGCGGCTGCACGCGCGACTGCCGCGGCGTGGAGCACGAGCTGCGTCGTCGGCGGCAGTGGCTGGCCGAGATCGGCGAGGATGGTCGCGAACTTCGGCAGCACGACGCCGACGAGGAGAGTGACCGCACCGGTGCCGCCGACCGCGAGCAACGTCGGATAGGCGAGCGCGCCGCGCAGTGCCGCGCCGGTGCGCGCGCGATCCTCCATCAGTTGCGCCGACCTCCGCACCGCCGCTGCAAGGCCGCTCCCCGCCTCTCCTGCCTGGAGAACCCCGATCACCAGCGGCGGAACGGCGACCGGTGCGCCGCGGAGCGCGCCGGCGAGCGACTTTCCCTCGCGCACGGCCTCACGGACCATCGGCAGCATGCCCCGCCACCGGGCCGGCGCGAGATCCTCGAGGAGGACGAGGGCGCGCGCGAGCGGCACCCCGGCGTCGAGCTGGTCGCCGAGGATGCGGAGTCCCAGCGCGAGCTCGCCGGATTTCATCCGGGTCTTGCGTGCGGCGTCACTCGGCCGCTCCTCGATCTCGAGCGTCCAGAGGCCGCGCGCGGCGAGAAGCGCGCCGGCCTGATCGCGGCTCGCGGCATCGAGCGTGCCCAGCTCGAGTGCGCCGTCGCCGCGGGCGGCGCGATAGCGGAAGGTGAGCATCCCGCTCATGGGTCCCGCCTCATCGCGTCGCTCGTGCGCCTTGGTCGCGCGGGCGTGGTCCGTCACGGCCGCACGGGGCCACCCCACGAAGTCACGTCGGCGTCTTCTCCCTCGCCCCCGACACGGCCGTCGCGGCCTAACGTATAGAGATCGAAGCTTGTCGGATTCTCGCGCCCGGGCTGCAGGTAGATGTAGACCCTTCCCCAGGGGTCGGTCGGGATCACCTTGCTCAGGTATGGCCCGCGCCAGTTGCCCGGCACTTCGCCAGCGGCCGGCATCGTGCGCAGCGCTGCGAGCCCCTGCTCGCTCGACGGGAAGGCGTCGTTATCGACGCGATAGGCGTTGAGCGCAAGCGCGAGCATGTCCACCTGACTTCGCGCCGAGCCCGACTTCGCGTCGCCAACGTTGCGGAACACCGCGGGCGCGACGACGCCCGCGAGGGTTGCGATGATCGCGATGACTACGATCATCTCGATGAGCGTGAACCCCAGGCGACGGAACCTCCCGCGGCTCGCGCGGTCACTGCTGCACAACACGCAGCACCTCCTCGAGGGTAGTGTGGCCTGCCTCGATCTTGCTCCACCCGTCGGCGCGGATGGTGTGCATGCCGGCGTCCTGCGCGAGCGTGCGCAGTGTCGCCCGTGAAGCTCGACCCACGATGGCATCCTTCAGCCTGTCGTCCATGATCAGGACCTCGAAGAGACCGATGCGTCCCCGGTAACCGGTGCCCCGACATGCCGCGCAGCCCGCGCCGCGCTGGAGGCGCACGCGTCCGGTCGGCCGGCCGGCAACCAGGGCAGCACTCTCCACGGCGGGCGTGTAGGTCGTGCGACACCCGTCGCAGATGCGGCGCACGAGTCGTTGCGCAAGCACCCCTTCCACGGTTGCGGCGACGAGATAGTCGGGGACGGCGAGGTCGAGGAGGCGTGGGATGGCGCCGAT
>DATAIN010000157.1:0-3158 GCA_036262635.1 Gemmatimonadaceae bacterium
GGTCATTTTTCTTTGCTTGCAGGTTGCGATGTGGATAACTGGCGCGTCGGCTGTGTGTATTCTTTTTCGAGATCGCTCGTCAATCAGCGGGTATGGTCGTACGAAAAAAAGCTGTTAGATTGGCCTCGCGCGTTCGTAGCCGAGCGCGCGAAGATCCTTCCAGCAGCTCCGCCATGCCCCGCCCGGCAGCTCACGGCGGACCCCCCGTCATTGGCACTCCCTCGTAGGACCTGAGGATCCTCCCTCAATGATCTTCGAATTCGAAGAGAACGCGTCGCAGAATGCGCGGATGAAGGTCGTCGGCGTCGGTGGCGGCGGCGGAAACGCCGTCAACCGGATGATCGACGAGCGACTCGAGGGAGTCGAGTTCGTGTCGGTGAACACCGACGCCCAGGCGCTGCTGAGCTCCAAGTCGGACATCAAGATCCAGATCGGGAAGAAGCTGACGCGCGGCCTCGGGGCCGGCGCGCGCCCCGAGATCGGTCGCCAGGCGATCGACGAGAATCGCGACGAAGTCCTCCGCGCCCTCTCCGGCGCCGACCTGGTCTTCGTCACCTGCGGCATGGGCGGCGGCACCGGCACCGGCGCCGCGCCGATCATCTGCGAGCTCGCCCGCGAGGCGGGTGCGCTCACCGTCGGCATCGTCACCCGTCCCTTCCTCTTCGAGGGACGCAAGCGCATGCGGCAGGCGGAGCTCGGCATCGCCGAGATGCGCAAGAACGTCGACACGATGATCGTCGTCCCGAACGAGCGGCTCCTCGCCGTCGTCGGGAAGGGGATTCCCTTCCAGGACGCGCTCAAGAAGGCCGACGAGGTTCTCCTGCACGCGACGCAGGGCATCTCCTCCCTGATCAGCGTGACGGGGCTCGTCAACGTGGACTTCGCCGACGTGCGCACCGTCATGCAGGCGGGCGGCTCGGCGCTCATGGGGACCGGGATCGGCCGCGGCGAGAGCCGCGCGATGGAGGCGGCGCAGCAGGCGATCGCCTCGCCGCTGCTCGACAACGTCTCCATCTCCGGCGCGACGGGCGTCCTCGTCAACATCACCGGCGGCGCCGACCTCACCCTCGGTGAGGTGCACCAGATCAACGAGATCATCCACGACGCCGTCGGCGACGAGGCGGAGATCATCTTCGGCGCCGTGCACGAGCCGGCGATGCAGGGTGAGATCCGCGTCACCGTCATCGCGACGGGGTTCGACAAGGCGATGCAGCTCGGCACGCCGACGACCGCGGAGCCGGTGACCGCACCGAAGGGTGCGCCGGTCATCCCGTTCCCCGCGAACCGGCCGCTGCGCGGCGTGCCGGTGACGCCGCGGACGACTCCATCGTCGGACATTCCGAGACGCGGGAACACGCCGACTCCGGCGCAGCCCCAGCCGTCGCAGGATCTCAGCGACATGGAGATCCCGACATTCATTCGGAGGCAGATGGATTGAAGACCTGGGCTGCACGTTCCGTCTCTTACGCGGTGGTGGCGCTGCTCGCCGCCGCCGCGCTGCGTTTCACGCCGAGCCTTCAGCAGACCGCTCCCGGCCGCTTGCTCACCGAGCCGTCGCCGGCGGCGAAGGCGTTCGTGCAGCGCACGGACACCCTCGAGCGCGGTGAGACGATCGTCGGGGTGCTCTCGCGCGGCGGCGTCTCGGAGATCATCGCCCGCGAGGCGCTGAGCGCCGCGAAGATGCTCGACCCGCGCCGCGCGCCGGTGGGGATGGCGATCACGACGCGCACCGAGAACGCCGACTCCGTTCCCTCCGAGATCGTCTTCCACCTCGCCGTCGACCACCTCGTCCGCCTGACGCGCAGCGGCAACGACTGGGCGGGATCGGACGAGCGGCTGCCCTGGACGACCGACACCGTCACCGTCTCGGGCCGCATCAGCTCCACGCTCTACGAGGCGCTCGACTCCGCCGCGGCGGACGTCTTCCCCGGGAAGTCGCGCGCCGAGCTGGCGTGGACCCTCGCCGACATCTACGAGTACCGCATCGACATGAGCCGCGACGTGCAGGAGGGCGATGCCTTCCGCATGGTCGTCGAGCGGCAGACCGGTCCCGGCGGCGTCGTCCGCGTCGGGAACATCCTCGCCGCCTCGTTCAGCAACGACGGCTCGACCGTCGAAGCGGTCCGCTTCGCGAGCAACACCGTGAGCGGCGAGTACTTCGACCGCGACGGCCGCTCGCTGCGCGCGCCCTTCCTTCGCGCGCCGCTCTCCTTCCGCCGCATCTCCAGCGTCTTCGGCGCGCGCAAGCATCCGATCCTCGGCTACGTCAGGCAGCATCAGGGCACCGACTACGCCGCGGCGAGCGGGACGCCGGTGCGCGCCGTCGGCGACGGCGTCGTGATCTTCGCGGGGCGTCGCGGCGGCTACGGCAACATGCTCGAGATCCGGCATCGCAACGGCTACATCACCCGGCACGGCCACCTGCGCGGGTTCGCCGCGGGGATCCGCGCCGGCAAGCGCGTGACGATCGGGCAGACGGTCGCGTACGTCGGCACGACGGGGCTCTCCACCGGCCCGCATCTCCACTTCGAGGTGCTGGTGAACGGCGTGCAGAAGGATCCGCGCGTCGCGCTGAAGATGAAGGGCGGCGAGCCGATCCCGAGCGGCGAGCGCTCGCGCTTCATGGCGCTGCGCGAGCAGATGGTCGCGCTGCTCGACCGCCCGACGGGCACGCAGCGCCTCGCGCTGCGCTGAGCCGCCTGCCTTCCTCCACGGCGCGGCGCACGTGACGCGCTGGGTTCTCGCGGCGATCATCGGCTTGGTGATCGCCGCGTTGCATTACGGGCTTCCCCTGCCCGGTCGCGCGCCTAACGGCGCGCCGCGGGCGACGATCCCGGCAATGCTTCGCTGGCTCGCCGCGACGGCGATCGCCGCGCTCCTTCTCGGAGCGGCGGTCGGCCGCGGCCGGCCGCTGCCGCGCCTCGTCGCGCTCGATGCCTCGGCGAGCTGGGAGCGCGGTGGCGGCGCGGGCTCGCGCTGGTCCGATGCCCTCGCGGCCGCTCGAGCCGGGGGCGATTCGATTCTCCTCTTCGGAGACTCGCTGCGGGCGCTGCGCGGCGCAGCCGAGCCGCGGGACGCAAGATCTTCGGCGCGCGCGGCGGTCGATCGCGCGCGGAACGAAGGACGTCCGCTTCTCGTCGTCAGCGACGGAGAGAGCG
>DATAIN010000158.1:0-3676 GCA_036262635.1 Gemmatimonadaceae bacterium
TCGGCACCGCTGCACGTGCGAAGGTGGACCGAGCCGAGGGCCGCGCTCGCCACTCGCCGCATGCAGCATCCTTGTAGCTCGATCCCGCCGCGAAGTTCCATCCGCCCGCCATGACGGACCTGCTCGCCGCGCGAACCCAGATGGCGCTCTCCCTCGGCTTCCACATCGTCTTCGCCGAGATCGGGGTCGCGATGCCGCTGATGATGGTCCTCGCCGAGTGGCGCTGGCTTCGCACGGGAGACGCGGCCTGGCTCGAGCTGGCGAAGCGCTGGGCGAAGGGAACCGCGGTGCTCTTCGCGGTCGGCGCGGTCTCGGGAACGGTGCTCTCCTTCGAGCTCGGGCTCCTCTGGCCGGGGTTCATGCGCTTCGCCGGCGCGATCATCGGGATGCCGTTCTCCCTCGAGGGCTTCGCCTTCTTCACCGAGGCGATCTTCCTCGGTGTCTATCTCTACGGGTGGAATCACGTCGGCCGGCGGGCGCATCTCGCCGCGGGAGCGATCGTCGCCGCGAGCGGGGCCGCGTCGGCGATCTTCGTCGTGATGGTCAACGCCTGGATGAACACGCCGGTCGGATATCAACTGGCCGAGGGAGGGCGCCTGGTCGGGATCGACCCGATCGCCGGGATGCGCAGCCCCGCCGCGTTCCAGCAGGCGCTGCACATGCTCCTCGCCGCGTACGCGGCCACGGGGATGGCCGTCGCCGGCGTGCACGCGCTCATGCTGCTGCGCGGTGGATCTCCCGCCTTTCATCGAAGAGCGCTCGCGATCGCACTCTGCGTCGGAGCCCCGGCCGCGGCGCTCCAGCCGCTCTCGGGCGACATCAGCGCCCGCGTCGTCGCGCATACGCAGCCGGTGAAGCTCGCCGCGCTCGAGGGACAGTGGGAGACCGAGCGCGGCGCGCCGCTGCGCATCGGCGGTCTGCCTGACGCGCGCCGCGAGGAGACGCGTTGGGCGCTGCAGATCCCCTATGGCCTCTCGCTGCTCGCCTTCCACGATCCCCGCGCCGAGGTGCGCGGGCTGAAGAGCGTCCCGCCCGACGAACGCCCGCCGGTGGCGGTGGTCCACCTCGCCTTCCAGGTGATGGTCGCCTGCGGCACCGCGCTCGCCCTCGTCGCGCTCTGGACGGGATGGACCGTGCTGCGGCGGCGCGACCTCGCGAGCCGGCGCCGGCTGCTCCGCGCGCTGTCGGCAGTCGCGCCGTTAGGCTTCGTCGCGACGGAAGCGGGATGGATCGTGACGGAGGTCGGCCGCCAGCCATGGGTCGTGCAGGGACTGCTGCGGACCGCGGACGCGGTCACCCCGATGCCGGGGCTCGTCGTCCCGATGACGTTCTTCACCCTGCTCTATCTCGGCCTCGGCGCGGTGGTGGTCGCGCTCATGGTGTCGCTCGTGCGCGAGACCTCGCCACGCGTCGTGCCGCCGATCTCGACCTCGCCCGCGGGGATCCCGGAGGCGAGCGCATGAGCGCGTTCTTCGCCTCGATCGGCCTCCCCCAGATCGTCGCCGCGGTGATGCTCGTCGCGCTGAACGCGTACGTCCTCACCGGCGGCGCCGACTTCGGTGGCGGCGTATGGGATCTGCTCGCGAGCGGATCGCGCCGCGACGCGCAGCGCACGCTCGTCTCGCACGCGATCGGCCCGATCTGGGAGGCGAACCACGTCTGGCTGATCGTCGTGATCGTGGTGCTCTTCACCGCCTTCCCTCCGGTCTTCGCGACGCTCGGCACCGTGCTGCACATCCCGCTCTCGCTGATGCTCGTCGGGATCGTCCTGCGTGGATCGGCGTTCGTCTTCCGCAGCTACGGAGCGCGCGACGACGCGACGCAGCGGCGGTGGGGTCGCGTCTTCGCCATCGCGAGCGTCATCACTCCCCTCCTCCTCGGCGTGATCGTCGGCGCGATCGTGTCGGGACGAGTGGGGCGCGCCGCGGCGCTGCTCCCGGCGAACGGCGGCGCCTCGACGGCGGATTTCTCGACGGTCTACATGGCCTCCTGGCTCGCGGCCTTCCCGCTGATGCTCGGCGTGATGACGCTCGCGCTGTTCGCCTTTCTCGCCGCGGTGTACCTGACCGTCGCCGCCGCCGATGCGGCGCTGCGCGAGGACTTCCGGCGGCGGGCGCTGGTCGCCGGAGTCGCCGCTCTCGCCGCGTCGTTCGGCGCGCTCGCGCTCGCGCACCGCGAGGCGCCCTGGCTGAGCTGGGCGCTCACCGAGACGCCGATCGCGGCGCTGCTGCAGCTCGTGGTCGCGCTCGTGGCGCTTCTCGCGCTGGCTGCGCTCTGGACCCGTCGCTGGCGGCTCGCGCGGCTCGCCGCCGCGCTCCAGGTGTCGCTCATCCTCTGGGGATGGGTGCCCCTGCAGTATCCGTGGATGCTCCCCCCGCTCTACACCACCCACGAAGCTGCCGCGCCTCGCATCACCCTCGAGCTCCTGCTGTGGGGACTGGCAGGCGGCAGCGCGATCCTGATCCCGTCGCTGATCTATCTCTTCCGCACGTTCGCGAAGAGCGCCGCCGTTCGTTAGACGGCTCGCTCCGGCTTCTCGACCGGCAGCCCCGCGTCGATCCAGTCCTTCTTCCCTTCGTGGTAGTCGCGGACGTTGGTGTAGCCCTGCGCCGCCAGATCACGGGCGGCGTACCGTGACTGCGGTCAGCCGTGGTCCCAGCAGTACACCACGATCTCCGCGTTCCGGTCGGGGACCGCGCCGCTGATGATCGCCACCGCTTCCTTCGGCGGTGCGCTGCGGGCGCCGGGAAGGTGGTTCTTCTTCCAGTAGCCCGCGGGGAGCACCTCGAACAGCGCCGGGGGCGTGGCGCTCTCGAGCTTCGCCTTCAGCTCGTCGCGCGAGATCCGGGGCACGAAGTCGCCGTCCATGCCACTCCTTGTAGGCACCTCGCGGGCCAGCGCGTCGCCGCGGCCCGGGAAGCCCATCCACGGATCGACAGGCGATGCCTAACGCGTGGCCGGCCCCGGCTCGACGACCCGACCCTCGGCCGCCGAGCGCATCGCCGCTTCTATGATCTCGAGCCCCGCGACCGCTTCCTCGGGGAGCACTGGCGGCGGCGCCTCGCCGCGCAGCGCGGCGGCGATCCCCGCGTAATACCGCTCGTACGCCCCGCGCTTCGTCTCGACCACGCTCGTCTCGCTCCCGCGCGCCAGCCGCCCCCATCGCTCGCGCGGCTCCTCTCCCCACCCCGACTGGCCGGGGCGGGCACCCTCGCGCGATGCGGCCTCCTGAACGTCGAGCCCGAACTTCGTGAAGGTCGCGTCGCTGCCGAGCACGCGGAACCTCGCCGCCGGCTCGGCGACGATCGACGAGACGTGGAGATGCGCGCGCACTCCCGACACGTGGGTCAGCGCGACGTACGCGTCGTCGACCACGTGCGTGCCGGGCCGGCGTCGATCCTCTTCCGCATACACCATCGCGACGGGGCCGAAGAGCTGCAGCGCCTGGTCGATGAGGTGGCTGCCGAGATCGTAGAGCAGCCCCGTGGCGTCCTCCGGGTCGCCCTCGTTCTTCCACCCCGCCGGCGCCGCCGGCCGCCAGCGTTCGAAGCGCGACTCGAATCGCAGCGGTGCGCCGAGCACGCCACGATCGAGCAGGTCGCGCACGGTGAGGAAGTCGCCGTCCCAGCGCCGGTTCTGGAACACGGTGAGCAGCACGCCCGCGCTGCGCGCCTCG
>DATAIN010000159.1:0-9092 GCA_036262635.1 Gemmatimonadaceae bacterium
GTCGCGCCGATGAAGGCGGCGACCGTCACGCCGCGGCCGGCGTCACCGTGCGCGCGCGACTGCGTGACGCGCGCCAGAGGATGAAGAGCGCGATCGCCTGCGCCGCGAAGATGATCATGTTGGTCATGTTCCGCGATGGCGCGATCCCGAACGCCTGCGTCAGCACGTCGCCGTAGACGAGACGGTGCAGCGCGCGGATCGCGAAGAGGACGACGAAGCCGAGGATGACGCCCTCATAGCGCTCCGGCTCGCGCGCGGCGGCGCCGGCGAGCAGGCCGAGGATGATCATGAACGCGCCCAGCGGATGCAGGATGTAGGTGAACTGCGGTGTCCAGTCCACCGTCGCGCCGTAGCCGTTGGCGATCATCCGCGTGAAGGTCGGCGAGACGTTCACCGCGACGCCGACGAAGACGTGAAAGAGCGCGATGAACCAGAGGTAGGCCTTGAGGATCCGCTGCGACAGCGGTGGCGCCTGATAGGGCAGCAACGTGCGCTCCTGCATGCTCGGCATGGCTGGCTCGTGGTGAGAGGGAGACCCGAACTCCGCACCCCTGCATGACGCCGACGTCTGCCCCGCGCAACCGGTGAGAAACCGGCGCGCGGGTGCATCGTCGTTGTGGGGTGAATGCAGCAGACCATCTCGTCCGTCAAGCCGCCCCCATGTCCCGCCCACGCTCGACCTTCCGCCGCGTCGCCCTCGCGCTCGTCGGCATTGCCGCGCTCGCTCTTGCCGGATTCACGGCGGTCGTGCTGTCGCGCCGCCCCTCCAACGACCGCGACTGGTCGCCGGACCAGCGCGAGCTCGCGACGGCCCGCTTCGCCGGGGACAGCGTGTGGGTGCACAACGTCCGCAACGCGCGCTACCGGACGACGCACGACTACGACGTCGTGTATGAGGACCGCGCGTACGACCTGCGCGGGATCGAGTCGGTGTGGTTCGTGGTCGAGCCGTTCAGCGGCCACAAGGGACCGGCGCACACCTTCGTCACCTTCGGCTTCCGCGACGGGCAGTACGTCGCGATCTCGGTCGAGATCCGGAAGGAGAAGGGGGAGTCCTTCTCACCCTGGCGCGGGATGACGCGCGGCTTCGAGCTGACCTACGTCGTCGGCGACGAGCGCGACCTGATCGGGCTCCGCGCGAACTTCCGCCACGACTCCGTCTATCTCTACCGCACGACGGCGACGCCGGCGAAGGCGCGGCAGCTCTTCGTCTCGATGCTCGAGCGCGCGAACCATCTCGCGGCGCATCCCGAGTTCTACAACACCCTCACGAGCACCTGCACGACGAACATCGTCCGGCACGTGAACGAGATCGCGCCGAAGAAGGTGCCGTTCAGCTTCAAGGTGCTGCTGCCCGCCTACGCCGACGAGCTGGCGTATCGCATCGGCCTCATCGACACGACGGTTCCCTTCGACACGCTGCGCGCCCGCGCGAAGATCAACACCCGCGCCGCCGCCGCCGCCGACAGCGCGGGGTTCTCGCGCCTGATCCGGTCGTAGCGGTCGCGCCTAACGATCGATCTTCGGGAACTCCCCCGTCAGCGAGGGGCGCATCGTCGTCGGGGCGGGCTTCGCCTTCGCGAGGAGCCGCTCGAGCTCCGCGGGCTCCATCTCGCGCCAGTCGTCCGGGTACGGTGCCAACCGCTTCTTCTGATGCTGGGACTGGAAGAGCAGCCAACCGCTCTTGAACTCCGGAAGCCGCAGGCGATCCGCCGGGATGTGCCGGAGCGCCGGGTCGGAGATCTCCGTCACCAGCCACTCGGTGCCTGCTGAATCGGTGAAAACCATGCCGCGCCGATATAAGTAGCGAAGGTGACCAAAAGAGTCATTCACGTCGTACATCACGACACTTCGCGGTTGCAGAAACCCTGCCGCCGGGTCCGGCGCATCGCGAGAAACACCAATGACATAGCCGGTGTGTGACCACTGTCACCTTCACCAGGTGATGGTCGTCCTCCAGAGGCCGGTACGGCACCATCCGGAAATGCATGGGTACCGGAACCGCCGCCCCCCAGCGATCGTCAATCGAGAGGCCTGACCCTGACACCGCACACGGCATCTCCGCTCGCCATGAACTGCTTCCGCTGCGGCACGCACGTGGAGGAGGGCACGCGCTTCTGCGCCCAGTGCGGAGCCGACGTCTCTGCCGAGGCGCGCCGCGCCGCCTCCGACGAACGGCGCGCCGGCGACGGCCTCCTCGAGACGGTCCGCGCTCGTCTCAGCGACGTCTACGACGTCGATCGTGAGCTCGGCCGCGGCGGGATGGCGGTCGTCATCCGCGCCGTCGAGCGCGAGCTGCAGCGCCCCGTCGCGCTCAAGGTGATGCCCCCGCAGCTCTCGCTCTCCGAGGAGAGCGCCGAGCGCTTCAAGCGCGAGGCGCGGATGACCGCGTCGCTCGACCACCCGAACGTCATCCCGATCTATCGCGTCGGCGACGCGGGCGGCCTGCTCTACATCGCGATGAAGCTCGTCGACGGGCGCGCGCTGGACGACATCATCAAGGCCCAGGGCGCGCTCCCGATCCCGGCCGTGATCGCGATCCTCCGCGGCGCGGCGGCCGGACTCGCCGCGGCGCACGAGCGCGGGATCATCCACCGCGACGTGAAGGGGGGCAACATCCTCGTCGACGGCGACGGGCGCGTGCTCGTGACCGACTTCGGGATCGCGCGCGCGATGGAGGACGTCTCGCTCACCGCGAGCGGGATGATCGTCGGCACCCCGCACTACATGAGCCCCGAGCAGTGCGCCGGCCGGCCGTTAGGCCCGCAGAGCGACCAGTACTCGCTCGCCGCCGTCGCCTTCCAGATGCTCACCGGCTACGTCCCCTTCGACGCGGACTCGCTCCCGGCGGTGATGCAGCATCACTTCTTCACCCCGGCCCCCGACGTCCGAGCGATGCGCGGCGGCATCCCCCCGGAGCTCGCCGCCGTCGTCCGGAAGGCGCTCGCCAAGAAGCCCGAGGACCGCTTCGCCTCGACCCGCGACATGGTCGCCGCGATCGACGCGATCCCGCAGACCGCGGACGCGCGGCGCGAGGGCGAAGAAGCACTTCGCACTCTGGCCCGCGGCGGCGCGCTGCCGCGCATCGCGACCAGCGCCGCGCCGACCGTCACCGGGATCGCGCCCGTCGGCGCGTCCGCCCTCGCCGACGCGCGCCTCAGCCGCGTCCTCGCGTCGGCGAGGGCGAGGCTCGGCCACCGCACGGGCACGGTCGCCGCGCTGATCGGTCTGGTCATCGTGCTCTTCCTCGGTGGCGGAGTGTTCGCCGCCCGCGGCTACTTCGGTCCCGACGGCGCGACACGGCGCGCCGTGCGGCTCTACGAGCACGGCCGCGCCGATGCCGCGCGCGCCATCTTCACGCGGCTGGCGAGCGACTACCCGCGGCTTCCCGTCCCGCGGATCTACCTCGGCCGGATCGCCCGCGAGTCGCGGCAGTACGCCGTCGCGCAGCGGGAGCTCCAGGCCGCCATCCAGCTCGCCCCCGCCGATCCGGTCGCCCTGCGCGAGATGGGGTCGCTGATGTACGTGACCGGCCGCTTCGACCTCGCCGAGCGCTTCTACCGCCGTGCCGTCGGCCGCGACCCCAATGACGCGCTCGCTCGTGGCTATCTCGGGTGCTCGCTCGTCCATCTGGGTCGAGTCACCGAGGGACGGGCGATCATGATCCAGGCGGGCCAGGGCTCGTGGAGCCGATGCGGCTGAGACGCGACGCGATCCGCGCGTCAGGCCTAACGCTGCACCGTGACGAGGAGCGGGCGGTGGTCGGAGGCGTCGCTGGTCAGGACGCGGGCCTCCCCGCAGCGGAGCCGCGGGCCGAGGTAGAGATAGTCGATCCGCTTGCGCGGGGCGCTGTCGGGCCAGGTGAGGCTGTCGGTTCCGACGCCGCAGCTCGTCCAGGCGTCGAGCCACCCGGCGTCCCGAACCCGCCGCTGCGTCTCGCTCTCGGGGGTCGAGTTGAGATCACCGCCCAGCAGCACCAGCGCCCCACCTTCCCGAAGCTCGCCGGCGAGCCGCAGCAGCGTCGCGATCTCCTGAAGCCGGGTGCTGTCCGCCCGCGCCGGGTCGAGATGGGTGTTCAGCACCGCCAGCTCCCCGACCATGGGGACGCCAAGGGTGACGTGCAGTGCGGATCGCGGCTCTCGCGATCCGCCCGCGCGCTCCTGGGGTGGCTCGACGGGGAGGCGTATCGTACGCCGGGCGAGCACGGGCCAGCGGGACAGGATCGCGATCCCATAGCCGCCGCCCTGATATTCCAGCGACCGCCCGAACGCGCCGTGAAATCCGGTCAGCGAATCGAGCACCGCCACCTGATCGACGCGCCCCGACCGGAGCACGACGCTGTCGACCTCCTGCAGCAGCACGACATCCGCGCCCGACTCGCGTATGACGCGCGCAACGCGGTCGAGCGCCGGCGCGCCCGCGCGATCGGCCCCCGCGTGAATGTTGTAGACGAGCACGCGCAGGGTGGCGGGCCCGGACTTCGGAGCGGCGCTGCGGCAGGCGAGGAGAGCGAGCGAGAGCGCGGCGAGGGCGATGCGTCGTGACATGGCGCCGACGTTAGCGCGCCGCCACTCGATCCACCAGCAGCACCGCACGCGTCTCGCGCTTCTCGCGGCACTCGCCGGCGCCCTCGCCGCGGGGTGCTCGCGCCCCGCGCCTCCGCCCGCGCCGGCGCCCGCGCGCGCCCCGATCGTCGATCGCGACTCGATCCGCCGCGATTCCATCGCCCGCGTTCGCGCCGCCTTCGTCGCCGAATCGCTCTCGCTCGTCTACGCGTACCGCGACACCGCGAAGGTGCGCCTCTGCGCGGGGGGCGACGTCACCCTCGGCACGAACCTCGACACCACCTGGACCGCCTTCGCGGCGCGGCGCCTCAAGCGTCCCGTCGCGGCCTTCCCGTCGCCGGACTCGCTCCTCTCGCCCCTCCGCCCGCTGGTCGCGGGCGCGGACTTCGTGCTCCTCAACGTCGAGGGCGCGATCGGTGACGAGGAGGTCACGACGCCGAAGTGCGCGAAGGAGAGCACCGGCTGCTACGCGCTCCGCATGCCGCCGCCCGCGGCAGGCGCGATCCGCCGCGCGAGCGGCGCGGTCGTCGTCGCGAACCTCGCCAACAATCACGCGCGCGACGCGGGCGCCGAGGGGCTCCGCGAGACGGTACGCCGCCTCACCGACGCCGGTGTCGTCGTCACCGGCGTCGACACCCTCGCCACGCTCGTTCCCAGCCGCCACGGCGACACGGTCGCCTTCCTCGGCTTCGCGACCTCGGGCGCCGCGAACGACCTGCGCGACATCGACGCGGTCCGGCGCCACGTCGCCCGCGCCGCGGCGTCGTATCGGCGCGTCGTCGTGACGATGCACCTCGGCGCCGAGGGAGCCGCGGCGCAGCGCACCGGAGACAGCGTCGAGCGCTACCTGAACACGACGCGCGGCAATCCGGTCGCCTTCGCGAGCGCGGCCACCGGTGCGGGCGCCGATCTCGTGATCGGCCACGGGCCGCACGTGCTCCGCGCCGTCGAGTGGCGGGGCGCGTCGCTGGTGCTCTACTCGCTCGGCAATCTCGTGACCTACGGTCCCTTCTCGCACCGCGAGCCGATGCGCCGCGGCGCGATCGCCTGCGCGACGGTGGACGGGAAGGGCGCGGTGAGCGCCGCTCACCTGCATCCGACGGTGCAGCGCGCCCCCGGCCTCGTGCGCGCCGACCGCTCGCGCCGCGCGCTCACGCTCGTCGATTCGCTTTCGCGGCTGGACTTCCCGCGCAGCGGCGCCCGCGTCCTGAAGGACGGGCGCGTCGTCCGGCGCTGACGCCGGAGGTCAGCCGCCGTTAGGCAGCGAGTCGCGGCGGACGCCGAGCGGGGCAGGGAGGGAGTCGTCGCCGGCGAGCAGCCGCCGGGCGCCGATCCAGGGCACGATCCCCGGTGCCGGCCGGCGGAGCAGGGGACGCTCGACGACGCGCTTCGCCTTGGTGCTCGCGTGCACCATGTAGCCGTCGCCGACGTAGATGCCGATGTGGGTCACCTTCCCCTTGCGGCCGAAGAGCACCAGGTCGCCGGGGCGCAGCTTCGCGGTGTCGGTGGGGACCGCGGTGCCGACCCGCGCCTGCTCGCGCGCGGTGCGCGGCAGCGAGAGGTCGAGCGCCGACATCACGTAGCGCACGAGCCCACTGCAGTCGAAGCCCTTCGGCGATTCGCCGCCGAGCCGGTAGCGCGCGTCGAGCTGCCGCCGCGCCATCGCGACCACTGAATCGATGCGCGCACGCGCGCGCGTGCCCATCGTGCTCGCGGCGCTCGCGCGCGGAGCCGGCTGCATGGTCGCGCGCGGTGGCGCCGGCACGACGAGGATCCCGTTCTCGCGGACCGCGAAGCTGTCCGCTGCCTCACGCGCCTGCGCGAACGCGCCGGCCGGCGCGAGGAACGCGCTGCACGAGAGTGTGAGCCCGAGAAATGAACGACGCATGCGCATGACGAAGGCAAGACGCTTGCCGCACGCGAGCGGCAACGAGGCGTCATGATCTCGCACGCCACGCGCTTTGTCTGTGATCTTCGTCGCAGGTCAGCGAATGCCGAGCACCTTGTGCGTCTGCAAGCTCAATCGCCACCGCGGATTGGCCATGCAGTATTCCACGGCGAGCCGCGTGTTGCGCTCGCGCTCCGGCCCGTCCATCGGCTGTAAATAGAAATAACGGAAGTCGAGTCCCGCGAATTTTTCGGGCATCGCGTCCGATTGCGGGAACACGAGCTTCAACTCGTTTCCCGCCGTGAGGGCCAGCGGCGCGCCGGCTTTCGGACTGACGCAGATCCAGTCGATCCCCGCGGGCGGCTGCTTCGTCCCGTTCGTCTCGATCGCCACCTCGAACCCCGCGTCGTGCAGCGCGGCGACCAGCGGCGCGTCGAGCTGCAGCAGCGGCTCGCCCCCGGTGCACACGACGAGCGGGCGCGAGCCCTTCATGTTCTTCCACGGCCACTTCGCGACCACGGCACGCGCCAGCGCATCGGCGCTCTCGAACTTTCCGCCGTCGGGACCGGTGCCGACGAAGTCGGTGTCGCAGAAGGTGCACGTCGCCGTCGCGCGGTCTTCCTCGCGCCCCGTCCAGAGGTTGCAGCCGGAGAAGCGGAGGAACACGGCGGCGCGCCCCGCGTTCGCGCCCTCGCCCTGGAGCGTGTAGAAGATCTCCTTCACGGTGTACGACCGGCTCATCGCGCCACCTCGCTCGCGTAGCGCGCCGGATCGCGGCGGCCGCTCTCGGCGAATCCCTTGAGCCGCAGCTGACAGGCGTCGCAGTGCCCGCACGCCGCTCCGCTCTCGTCGGGATCGTAGCAGCTCGTCGTCAGCGAATAGTCCACGCCTAACGACGTCCCCAGCTCGACGATCTCGCGCTTGGTGAGGTGCAGCAGCGGGGCCCGGATGCGGATCGTCTCCCCCTCGACACCCGCGCGCGTCGCGAGGTTGGCGAGCCGCTCGAACTGCGCGATGTACTCGGGGCGGCAGTCGGGATAGCCCGAGTAGTCGAGCGCATTTACCCCGATGAAGATGTCGCGCGCGCCGAGCACCTCGGCCCAGGCGAGCGCGTACGAGAGGAAGATCGTGTTCCGCGCCGGCACGTACGTGATCGGCACACCCGTCGCCATCTCGCGCTCGTCGCGATCCTTCGGCACCTCGATGTCGGCGGTGAGCGCCGACCCGCCGAACACGCGGAGGTCGATGTCCACCACGACGTGCTCCGTCACCCCGTACACCCGCGCCACCGCGCGCGCCGCCGCCAGCTCGTGGGCGTGCCGCTGCCCGTAGCGGAAGCTCATCGCATGCACGGCAAACCCGTCGCGCCTCGCCAGCGCGAGCAGCGTCGTCGAATCGAGCCCTCCGCTGAGGAGGAGAACGGCTTTGTGCGGAGTGCGAGAGGACATGGCGCGAATGGAGAGGATCGCGCCTGAAAGCTAACCCTGACGTTCTGAGGGAAGAACTGCCACGGCCATGAGTCTTGCGTCAGGGGCAGAAGGGCATGCGTCAGAAATCAGGATGAACGGCGTTGACTGCAGTCACCCGCAGTTACCGCCGTTCACCCTGACGCATGACGTATGATTTCTGGTCCTGACGCAAGCCTCATGGCAGTTCCATGCGGCCCTTGAGGCCTGCCTCATGGCAGTCAGGAAGCGACGAGCGATCTCCTCTCCGCGTACTCCTTCGCCGCGTTCGTGTGCTCGGGCAGCACCGCCGAGGCCTTCACTTCCTCGACGCGCAGCCCCTTCACCAGCTCGCGGAGGAGCGACGAGCCCTCGAGCAGCTCGGCCGAGGCGGCGCTCATCTGCTCGCAGGCGGCGCTCTGCTCCTGCGTCGCCGCGCTCACCTGCTCGGCGGCGGCCGCGTGGTTCTCGGCGGCGCGAGCGACGGAGCCGATGCTCTCGGCCGCGGTCGAGACGACCTTCACGTTCGCGTCCGCGGCGCTCGCGACGCTGCCGGCCGCGTGACGGGTCCGCTCCGCCGCGCCGGCGATCGTGCTCAGCGCATCCTCGATGTCCTTCGAGATGCGCTCGATCTCACCCACCTTCGTCGCGCTCGTGACCATGACGCGCGTCGTCGAGGTCACCCGCTCGGTGACGCGATTCGTCATCACGACGATCTCGTCGGCCGCGGTCTGCGCCTGCTCGGCGAGCTTGCGCACCTCCTCGGCGACGACCGCGAAGCCGCGACCCGCCTTGCCGGCGCGCGCCGCTTCGATCGCCGCGTTGAGGGCGAGCAGGTTCGTCTGCTCGGCGATCTGGCTGACCGAGGCGACGAAGCGGTTGATGTCGGCCGCGGTGTCGTTGAGGACGCCGACCTCGGTCGCCGCCTGCTCGACCGTCTTCTTCACGTCGGTGAGGATGCCTAACGTGCGCTCGAGCTCGTGCCGGCGCGCCTGCGAGGTCTCCTCGATCGACGCGGCGAGCCCGTTCACCTCGGCGGCGCCGGCGAGCACGCCCTGCGCCTGCGCGCGGATCTCGCGCAGCGCGCCGCTGATCTGGCGGAGCTCCGTCACCTGCTGCTCGGCGCCCGTCGAGACGCCGCTCATCGAGGATGACGTCTGTCCCGCCGTCTCGGAGAGCTGCGTCGACACCGAG
>DATAIN010000160.1:0-2065 GCA_036262635.1 Gemmatimonadaceae bacterium
CCGAGTCGTCGGTGAGGAAGATGTACTTGCCGCCGGTCATCGCGGCCATCGACCGGAAGAGGAACTCCGTCGGCTTGTCGATGCCGCTCGCCGCCACGGGGTAGATCGCGATCCGGTCCTCGCTCGCCTCGCTGATCGCCTCGCGGAAGGTGTAGCGTTCGTCCTCGTAGCGCTGCGGCGGCGCGTCACCGACGACGAAGAGCATCCGCGGCGCGACGTCGTGCGACCACTGCTGCCGCATCACCTCGGCGAGCCCTGCGTTCATGTCCTCCGGGTAGTCGCCGCCGCCGTTGGCCATCGTCGCGCCCATGAACGCCACCGCGGAGTCGACGTCGCGCGTGAAGGGAAGCGTCTTCGTCACGAACTCGTCCCCTCGGTCGCGATAGAACACGATCGAAACGCGGATGTCGAGCTCGGGCTCGGCGGCGCGGACGCGGGTCACGATGTCGCGCAGCTCGGTCTGAAGGAAGGTCATCTCGTCGCCCATCGAGCCGGTCGCGTCGACGAGGAAGCCGAGGTCGAGGGCGGCGCGGGCACTCCCGCGCGCCACGGGCGAGGGCCGCTTGGCATGCGACGGGTCGAGCTGCCAGGGATTCTCCTTCGCCGAGTTGGCTCGACCGAGATACTTCTGGAACTCCGCCCAGTGCGCGAGATCGTCCCACACCGCCGCGGTCAGCACCCCCGCGTCGGCGATCGCGCCGGGATGGCCGCCGCGTGCGCCGCCGCGCGACGATTTCGCGTAGCCCGCCGCGCCCGCCGAAAGCTTCGCGGTCGGCGAGTACGCGCGATCGGCAAGGACCCGCATCTCGCGCGGCGGTGCATCCACGGCAACCGCTTCGAGCTCCACCGCCGCGGGGGCCAACGTGAAATCGACGCGTACCGTGTCGCCGCTCGGGCGAACGCGCTGCTCGCGCGCGATGAACCCGATTCGCGCCGCCCGCACCGAGACGGAGTCCGTCGTACGCGTTCCGGTCTTTCGAACGACGAAGCGATAGGCGCCGCGGGCGTCGGTCGTCGCGCCCCCGGACTTCCCGAGCACGGAGACGCGCGCGCCCTCGAGAGGTGCGCCGTCGGCGGTCCGCACATGACCGGTGACGAGAATCTGGGCAGCGGCGGGCGAAGAAAGGGCGAACAGCGCTACGGATGCCACGAACCTGGCGAGCATGGAGGTCTCCGATGGGGTGTGCAATGGGACGCTCCCCGGGGGCCCGCCTTGCACAGCTCTCCGCGCCACCAACTCTCACGAACTCCGGCGCCGTTCGTTATCTTCGCCTAGGGCAACGCGTTCGCCCTGCCGTGCCGCCGCCGGCGGAGTCATGTCGGGTCAAAACGAAACATGCACCCCTGGTTCATCCGTAAGCTGAACCATGGGACACTCCAAACAGGGTAAACCGATGGTGACGCGCGAAGAGATCGAAGGCTTTCTCGACAAGCTCGCCGCCGAGGGGACGAGTTACTCCGAGGTCGAGTCCGGCCTCTGGATCGTCAAGCCGACGGGCGAGTTCTCCTTCGACGTTGTAGTGCACTACTCGCCGCCGGTCGTCGTGCTGCGCGTCAAGGTCATGGAGCTGCCGACGGACCGGAAGCACCTGGCGACCCTCAGCCATCGGCTCCTCGAGCTGAACGCGTCCGAGCTCGTGCACGGCTCCTACGGGATCGAGCGCGATTCGATCGTGCTCACCGAGGCGCTCGAGCTCGCGCACCTCGATTACGAGGAGTTCCTCGCCGCGTACGAAGGCATGACGCTCGCGCTCGCGTCGCACCTCCGCGAGCTCGGCTCCTATAAAGAGGCACGCTGAACATGGGTATCCTCGATCGTCTGTCGTCGCTCCTCAAGTCGAACATCAACGATCTGATCTCCAAGGCTGAAGACCCGGAGAAGATGCTCAATCAGATCCTGGTGGACATGAAGGGGCCGCTCGTGAAGGCCAAGCAGCAGGTCGCGTCGGCGATCGCCGACGAGAAGCGGCTCCGCGACCAGGTCGACCAGGAGTTCCGGCAGGCGCAGGACTGGGAGAAGCGGGCGATGCTCGCCATCCAGGAGGGGCGCGACGACCTCGCGAAG
>DATAIN010000161.1:0-15070 GCA_036262635.1 Gemmatimonadaceae bacterium
GCCTGAAGCGAAACCGCGCCGGATTCCCAGCGGAATCCGGCGCGGTTTCGTGTTGCCTGAGTCTCGTCGGTCGGTCAGCGCTGGCCCTTCGCGCCGGACTTGCCGGACGACGAGCGGCCACCGCTCGACTTGCAGAAGCTCTTCACCTGGCGGTCCACCACCGGGGTGAACTGCGCGAGGTATCCGAGGTACTGCTTCGCCGCGTCGGGCGCGGTCGAGCCGCCCTGCGTGAGGCCGATCTGCGCGCGCGTGAACGCCTGGTCGGCGGTCTGCGCGAGCTCGCAGCTCTTCGCCTTCGGCGCGTCGGTCGCGGCCAGCTGGCCCACGGTGAAGTACGCCACGCCGGAGAGGAACTTCGCGGTCGGCGACGGAGCGAGCGAATCGGAGAGCGAGAGGAAATTGATCGCCTGCTGCATCGCGGCGCGCTTGGCGCTGTTCTGCGCCGGCTCGCCCGAGGGCATCGTGTTCGCCGCCTTGTAGCGCGTGTTGCCGACGCTGAGCGCGTACTGCGCGACGAAGCTCGAGGAGTCGTTCCCCGTCTGCACCGCGCGGCGCAGTGCCGCGAGCGCGCTGTCGGGGCTCTGACCGGTGAAGCTGGTATCGCTGTAGATCTGCGCGATCTGCACCCAGCCGTGCTCGACGCCCTTCGGGTTCGCGGCGAGGAGGCCGCGGAGCGCCTCCAGCGCCTGCTGCGTCTGGTGCGCGTTCTTGAGCGCCTGGATGCGCACCAGGGTGAGCGATCCGTTGTTCGGGAACTTGCGCATCCCCTCGTTCGCCACGGAGAGCACGTTCGCCGTGTCGTTCAGCGCGGCGTACGCAGCGACGGTGCGCGTGTAGTAGGTCGTGTCGGCGAGCGAGGTGTCCATCTGGATCATCGTCCGGCCGATGGTCGTCGCCGGACGGTAGTCCTTCGCCGCGAGGTGGATGAGCCACTGCAGGCGAAGCAGCTGCAGGTTCCCCGGATTCGTCGAGACCGCGGTGTCGATGATCGGCAGCGCGACGGCCGGGTTGGCGGCGACCACGATCTTGCGGACGACCGCCTCGAGGGTGCGCGTGTCGGAGGGATCGACCGAGATGAGGGTCACCCACGACTGCACGGCCTTGTCGTTGAGCGCGTCGGCCTGCGCCTTGTCACCGTGCGCGGCGAGCGTGTCCGACTTGTCGGAGTACGCCTGGCCGGCGGCATTGAGCGCGATCTTGTTGCGCGAGTCGAAGCGCAGGATGTCGTTCGCGTTGGCGAGGATCGTGTCCGCCGGCGCCTTCATGGCGAGGTAGGCCTGGAGGCGGCAGATGCGGACGAGCGTCGCGTTGGCGTAGCTCCCGGTGCCCTGATTCGCCGCGGCGATCGCCGCCGCATAGTTGCCGGCGCGCGCCTCGGTCTGGCACTTGTTGTAGGCGCCGAGCTGGCGGCGCGCGTCGGCGAGCTGGCGCGACACGGTCTTCGCCGCGTTCGCGACGTTGTTCGACTCGACGACGGGCAGCGGCTGCGCGACCGAGAGATCGTTCGGCATGAGCAGCCAGGACTCGACGCGGACGCCGTTCGCGGTGCGAGTCACGTTGCCGGCGAGGATCTCGTCGGCACGCGCGGTGCGCGCGAGCTCCTTGAGGTCGCCGTTGTTGACGGCGGTGTCGGTGCGGAAGCCCGAGCCCTCGAGGATTCCGGTGATGTCGGTCTTCGGGACCGTCCAGATCGTGCGGACCTGGTAGTCGGTCTTCAGCCGCTCGCGCAGCTCGTCGGCGGCCTGGACACCGAGCGGCTTGGGCCCGGAGAAGACCGGGACCATGACGCGCGGGCCCGCCTTCGGCGCCGCCTGCGCATGCGCCGGAACGGCGGATGCCAGGGCCCCGAGAACGCCCACGACGGTGAGCAGGTGACGGTGCGATGCCTTCACTGTACTGACCTCCCGAACGGTGATGTTGCAGCCCCGGGCAGGGGGAGCGGACCTACATGCAAAAAAGAGTGCACCACCAGCAACCGCGGGACCATCGACCACGTCTGCCGTCCTGCGGGATGGGCGAAGAGGGACTCGAACCCCCGACTTCCTGTGTGTAAGACAGGCGCTCTAACCAGCTGAGCTATTCGCCCGCAGCGCCGCCTCGCCCGAACCCAGCGCCCTCGAGCGCCGACTCCTCATACCAAATCCGGGCCGCGGCGTTCCGGATCACAAAAAAATCGCCCGGCAGCGGTCCCCTTGCCGGTGGAACCTTCCGCCCGGCGCACCCCGCCGGATGTGCCTCACCTCACTTCAGGATCGCGAGCGGAACGAGAATGCAGTACCCGATGATGAGCAGGATCGGCGCGAGCGTCTCGCCGCCCCGCACGAGGTCCGCATATCCCGCGACGAGAACCACCGCGGCCGCGATCCAGAGGATCATGCTGCGCGAGCGGGAAGGCGTGCCGGTTTGAGCCATAAGCACCTAGTGTACCCTGTCAAATGGAATGGTGTCAAGCGGTTGGATCGCCGGCGGACGACGAGCCGCCACGTCCGCCCGCCTCGCCATTCGGCACATCCCCCGGCCCCGTGGTTTCCCCGAGCAGCGCGGCGAGCGCACTCTCCCGCGCCGCGCGCTCCGCGGCGTCGTCGGCGGCGCGCATCGCCTCCAGCCGCCGCCGATCACGGCGCCGTCGCGCGAGCCAGAGCGGCAGCAGCGTCACTCCGCCGAGCAGCCCGATGATCGCGAAGTCGGCAGTGAGCGCGATCGCGCCGTAGCGGCGGCGCGTCTGCTCACGCCAGCGCAGGTCGAATCCGCCGTACGTGATCCCGTACGCCTCGCGCATCGCGCGATCCATCGATCCGCTGTTCTTCCAGTACTGGAAGAAGAGCGCGAGCCCGCGCCTCTCGTCGAGCGCCGCGAGCTCGCTCACCGCGCGATGCGCGAGCGCGTAGCCCTGTCCCGCGCGCTGCTCGCCCTCGTCGAAGTAGGTGTCCAGCGAGTCGAGGCTCGGCAGCGTGCGCAGCACGAGTGCGTAGCTCGTCTCGAGCACCTCGTCGCGCCCCCATTCGCCCGCGCTGTAGCTCGCGTACCCCTCGTCGAACCAGCGCGGCGGGAGATTGCCCAGCGCTTCGTGGAGCGCGAGGTGCGCGAGCTCGTGGCGCAGCGTCGCCACCGGATCACCCACGCGCCCCCCAGCGTCGCGCCCGTGGATCACGATGCGCCGCGATTCGGGGAAGGCGATCGCCGCGCCCCACTCGGGCGCCTCGGGGCCGACCCAATCGCGGAAGTGCCGCGAGTCGGGAGCGATCGCGATGAGCACGCGCTCGCGCGGGCGCGGGAGGCCGGGAAAGCTGTCGCGCGCGAGCGCGGCGTCGGCGAGGCTGCGCGCGAGACGCGCGTCGCGCGGGTAGTGCACCACGGTGAAGCGGCCGGCATCGAGCCGCGAGGGCGCCTCGGCCTGGGCGTGGAGCTGACGGGGGACGGGGGAACCCAGCAGGGTTCCGAGCAGCGCGAAGACCGCTAGGCCGCGCGCGAGGGTTCCCCGCCCTGTTCCACGACCGCCAGCATCTCCGCGCACTTCTTTCCCCATGGATTGAACTTGTTCGCGGCGAAGCCGTCGCGCCACGCGGCCTGCGCGGCATCGCGGTCGCCGTTGAACCAGTTCGCGCGCCCGAGCTCGTAGTAGGCCTCGATGAGATTCGGGCCGAGGGCGATGGTCTTCCGGAAGAAGTTCATCGCGTCCTCGAACATCTCCCGCTCGAGATACACCAGTCCGAGATAGAAGTGCGCGTAGAGCGAGGCCTTGCGGTCGTTGTCGAGGCGGATCGCCTTGGAGAGATGCTCGATCGCCTCGCCGAAGATCCGCTTCTTGAGGCAGATGTAGCCGACGTTGATGCGCGCCAGCGCGTTCGCCGGCTGCTTCATCAGCACCTTCTGGAAGTTCAGGAGCGCGTCGTCGTACTTCTCCTGGAGCATCTGCGCCCAGCCGAGCAGCGCCTCGCTCTGCGGATCGTTAGGCGAGAGCTCGAGCGCCTTCGTCAGCGCGACCTCGGCGCCCTCGTGGTCGCCGAGCGAGAGCCGGCTCCAGCCCTTCTCGATGAAGGTCGACGCGCCGATGTGGTCGGCGTGGACGACGGGCTTCTCGCCGGTGAACTGCGGGGCCTGCGACGGCGGGGCCGACGACTGCTGCATGTGCTTCCAGCGGTCGACGAGGCCCTTCACGTCCTCCTTCAGCGCGGCGAGGTCCGCGAGCTGCGCATCGACGCTCTTGAAGAGGGCGATGATCTCCTGCTTGATCGCCTCGCGCTCGGGGCCGGCGAGCGTCGGGAGGAGACGCGCGTCGATCGCCTCGAAGCGGGCGCGGAGCGGATGCTGCTCGGACATCGGGGCGCGGTCAGCCCTTCGCGACGGCGTCGGCCGCGGTCGCGCGCTCGAGCACGAGCCGCTCGCTCGTCGTGAGCAGGCGGCCGACGTCGAGGAAGACGACCAGCCGCTGGTCGCGGCGGACGATGCCGAGCAGATACTCGGCGGCAAGCCCGCGGAAGAGCGGCGGCGGGGGCGCCAGCTTCCCCGCCTCGAGCGGGGCGACGTCGAGCACGGCGTCGACGACCCCGCCGATCCACTCGCCGCCCGCGTTGAAGATGAGGATGCGCGTCTCCGCCGCCGGCGCGACCGCGGGGAGCTCGAAGCGGCGGCGCAGGTTGATCAGCGGCACGACGCGGCCCTGGTAGTCGATCACGCCGTCGATCCACTCCGGCACGTTAGGCACCGGCGTCGGCGTCTGGTAGCGGAGCACGCGCTCGACGGAGTAGATGTCGGCCGCGAAGAGATCCTCGGCGAGGCGGAAGGTGACGATCTTCGAGACCGTCGCCGGCTGGAGCGGGGTGCCGGCGCGGGCGGTGGCTGAGGTGCTCATGCTGTCTCCATGACGTGGCCCGTCAGGCACGCCGCGACGAGTGCTTCCGCGTCGAGGACGGCGACGAGATCCTGCCCGTGATGCGCGACGCCGAGGAGGATCCCGTCGGTGTCGTCGATGCCGGGTGCTTCGCGAATGGTGGCGAGGTCCACCTGAAAGACATCCTCGACGTCGTCCACGGCGAGCCCGAGGCGGCGCCCGTTGGCGCGGACGAGCAGGGCGGCCTGCGCCTCGCCGGCGAGGGGCACGCCGATGACGTGCGCCGGCGAATAGACCGGCGTCAGACGCCCGCGCAGGTTGAACGCGCCGAGCATCGCGGCCGGCATCTCCGGCAGGTGATGGATCTCGGGGAGCGAGACCGCTTCCTCGACCGCGGCGAGCTCGGTGGCGAAGATCTCCGGTCCGATCCGGAACATGAGGAGGTCGGCGAGTCCCTCGCGCGAGCGGAGGCGATCGCGCAGCGGCCCCATGTCGCGCAGCGCCTCGTCGCTCTCCTCGATCTCCGGCGGCGCCATCGCGGCGAGCCGGCGCGCGAGCACGGTGGCGTAGTCCTCGACGGAGAGCGGAGCTTCCGGCGCTCGGGGCTCGGCAGTCGCCGGTTCGGCGGCAGTCTCCGCGGGAAGCGCGTGCGGCCCCGACGTGCGCAGCGCGGCGGCGATCTCCACGGGAGAGGAGACGCGCCGTGCCGGCTCCGGCTCGGCGACCGGCTCGGGTGCGACCACGGGTGGCGGCACGGGAGCAGGCGCCTCGGCGGCGACCTTCGGCGCGCGCGGCCGAGCCGGACGTGCGGGCTTCGCCTCCGGCGCCGGCCCGTTCGCCAGCTCCGAGTAGCTGATCTTCCGCTTCTTCTTCATGCCGCGTCGTCGGCGACGTCGCCGACCAGGGTGGCGTCGATCGTGTCGAGCTTCCGCATCGCGCCGACGAACATCGCCTGCGTCGCGAGCGTGTTCACCATCCGCGGCACGCCCGCGGTGCGCTCGGCGAGGGTGCCTAACGCGTCGTCGGCGAAGATCTTCCGGCCGTTCATCCCGGCGACCTTGAGCCGGTGCGTCACGTAGGCCGGCACCTCCTCCGCGTCGAGCGGATCGACGTGGTAGCGGAGGCTGATCCGCTGGTCCACCTGCGGGGAGCGCGCGATCCGGTCGCGGAGCTCGGGCTGGCCGAGCAGCACGACGTGGACGTGCTTGTCCGCGGTGCCCTCGTAGTTGGTGAGGAGGCGGATCTCCTCGAGCAGCGAGGCGGGGACGAGCTGCGCCTCGTCGACGAGCAGCACCGGACGGCGACCGGTCGCGTGCAGCGCGGCGAGATGCGCCCCGAGCGCGGGGACGAGCATGTGCTTCGCGCGGGGATACTGGGTCATCCCGGTGAGCATCGCGACCGCCTGGAGGAGCTGCACGGGGGTCAGCTTCGGCGTCGCGAGCACGCTCACCTCGTGCGGCGTGCCGGCGAGGCGCGCGACGAGGGCGTGCGCGAGCATGGTCTTGCCGCAGCCGATGTCGCCGGTGACGAGCGAGAGCCCGCCGCGGATCTCGGTGACGTCATAGAGCAGGCGCGCGAACCCCTCGTCGAACGCCGGCGAGTGGAAGACGAACGCCGGGTCGGGAGAGTTCGCGAACGGCTTGCGCTGTAGACCCCAGTATTCCTCGATCATGGCACCACGGACCCGTTGCCGGACGTGCGACGCTGCGGCTTGCCGAGCAGCTCGGCGATCCCCGCGGCGACCTTGCCCAGCGGAAGCACGCGTTCCGCCCCGGCCACCGTCAGTGCGGCCTGGGGCATCCCGTAGATCGTCGAGGTCGCCTCATCTTGGACGATTCCCCTCCCCCCGACGTCCCGAATTGCCCGGAGGCCCTGGGCCCCGTCGCGCCCCATCCCGGTGAGGACCGCGCCCACGCAGTCGGCCCCGTAGGCCGTCGCCACCGACCGGAAGAGGGGATCCGCCGCCGGGCGCACCCCATGGATGGTCGGCGAGTCGTCGAGGGCGATGGTCACCCGTTCACCGTCGCGGACCACGCGCATGTGGAGGCCTCCCGGCGCGACGTAGGCCCGGTTCGGCTCGACCAGCTCCCCGTGCTGCGCCTCGCTGACGTGCATCGCGCTGAGGGCGTCGAGGCGCTGGGCGAGCGATCGGGTGAATCCCTTGGGCATGTGCTGGACGACGAGCACCGCCGCGTCGAGATCGGCCGGAAGCGCGGGCACGACCTCGGCCAGCGCGCGAGGGCCCCCGGTGGAGGACGCGATCGCGATCGCCCGGGTGGCCGAGCGCCCCCCGTATGCGGTGGGCTGGTGGACGACGAAGCGCGGCCGGGCCAGCATCCCGACCCCGCCGAGGTTCACCTGCAGCGCGGCGCGGAGCGCTTCGAGGAGCACCGCGGCGACGCTGTTGATGTCGAGGCTGATCGGCCCCGACGGCTTGCGCACGAAGTCGAGCGCGCCGAGCTCCAGGGCGCGGATCGTCGGATCGTCCTTCCCGCCGGAGGCCGCGGCGCTGAGCATCACCACCGGCCGCGGGGTCTCGGACATGATGTAGCCCAACGTCTGCAGCCCGTCGAGCTCCGGCATCTCGACGTCGAGCGTCACGATCTCGGGGTCGAGCGCGTGGATCTGGCGGAGCGCATCGTGCCCGTTGCGCGCCGTCCCGATCACGCGGAACGCCTCCGAGCCGTCGATGATCTCGCTGACGACCTTGCGCATGAACGCACTGTCGTCGACGACGAGCACCGTGTGACGCCTAGAGGTGGACATCACCGGCCTTGAGGGACCGCACCATCACGCGCCCGTCGGCGACGTGGAAGTACACGCTGCGCCCATGATCGCCGCCGACGTCCTCCGCCGCGAGCGCGACGCCGGCGGTGGCCAGCGCCTGCCGCGACGCGATGACGTTGCGCTCCCCCATGTTCACGCCGCTCCCCGGCATCAGCGCGCCGAACATGCTCGAGCCGCCGGCGAGCTTCGCGACGAAGGGCCCGCGCGCGCCGAGCTTGCGCATCTCCTCGATGAGCAGGGGCACGGCGGTGGTCGGGAACTTCGCGCGGTTGCCCGCGTCGCGCGACAGCCCCTCGCTTGGCAGCAGCACGTGCGCGAGCCCCCCTACGCGCGCCGCGCGATCGTAGATCGCGATCGCCACGCACGAACCGAGGCCGATGGTCGAGATGACCCCGGTGCCGCGGGCGACGGCGTAGTCGGCGACCTTCACGCGGAGGTCGCTCACAGCTTGCGGTAGATGCGTTCGCGCGCATCGATCGACGCGAACTTGTTCCGGATGTTGCCGAGCAGTGTCTCGACCTTCCCGAGGACGAGGATCCCGCCGGACCGCAGCGCGTCGTGGAAGCGGCCGAAGAGCATCTCCTGCGTCTCGCGATCGAAGTAGATCAGGACGTTGCGGCAGGTGACCATGTCCCATGCCCCCGGCGGCGGCGCCTCGAGCAGGAGATCGCGCCGCTCGAAGGCGACGAGAGAGCGGATCGCCGGCAGCGCCCCCGCGGGGTAGCCGGGAGTGAAGTAGCGCTCCCGGTACTCCTTCGGCGTATCGGCGAACGCCTCCTGCGGGTAGAGCCCGCGCTGCGCCGCCTCGAGGCTGCGCCGGTCGATGTCGGTGCCGAGCACGCGCACGCGCTGCGACGTCATCGGGCGACCGGCTCGCTCCCCCGCGCGATGGAAGAGCGTCGCCAGCGAGTACGTTTCCTCCCCCGACGAACAACCCGCGCTCCAGACACGCAGCGTCTCGCGCGGCTGCGCGACGAGCTCCGGCACGACGCGATCGGCGAGGACCTCGTACGTCTCCCAGTTGCGGAAGAGCTTCGTGACGTTGATGGTGAGCGCGTCCATCAGCTTGTCCCACTCGACCGCGTCGCCGTCGAGCAGGCGCGCGTAGTCCGAGTAGGTGTGGACGCCGCGCGCGCGCATCCGCACGGCGATGCGCCGGCGGAGACACTTGTCCTTGTAGCTGTCGCAGCGGAACTCGCGCTCGCGCGCGATCTTCGCCGTCAGCGCGGCGAACTCCTGGTCCTCGGTGCCGGCGGTCATCGCATCACCTTCTTCACCGCGTCGAGGTTCGTGCGGACGATCTGGTTCTCCGGATCGAGCTCGAGCGCGCGCTCCCAGCACTTCACCGCTTCTTCCCGTTCCTGCCGCTTGTAACGGATGTTGCCCAGCTTCATGTATATGTCGTCCCCTAACGCGGGATTGATCTTGATCGCGCGCGAGTAGGCGTCGAGCGCCTCGTCGTACTGCGCGTTGCGGTACTGGTAGTCGCCCAGGTTCTTGTGCAGCTGGGCGAGGCTGGCGTCCTCGTGCAGTCCCCGCTCGACGGTGACCGCGGCTTCCTGCAGGCTGCCGCGGCGCTCCTGCGCCACCGCGAGGTTGTTGAACAGCGGCGCCGAGTGCGCGTGCACGCCGATCCCCTCGCCGAGCAGCGCCGCGGCGCGGTCGAGATCTCCGGCGAGCGCCGCCGCGAGCGCGGCGTAGTGGAACCACGCCGCCGCCGGCGGGCGCTTCCCCCACAACGGGCGCGCCTTGCTCAGGGTCTCGTCGGCGAGCGCGACGTCGCCGACGCGGAGCGCGAGCACGCCGAGCGAGGTCTGCACGCGCGGGTCGTTCGCGCCGCCACGCTCGATCGCCTCCTCGAGCGCGGCGCGCGCCTCGTCATAACGGCCGAGCCGCTCGAGCGCGTACGCGAGGTTGTGGAAGACGGCGAACTTCGCGCCGGGAAGCGATGCCGCCTCGTGGAAGGCGTTCGCCGCGTCGGGCCACTTGCCCTGCCGCATCAGCACGAGGCCCATGTGGAACCCGGCGGCCGCGTCGCCCACGCGCAGGTCGGCGACGCGACGGAACTCGCGGATCGCCTCCTCGAGCATCCCCGTCTTGTAGAAGGCGATGCCGAGGTTGCGGTGCTCGTCCACGCGCGCGTCGCTGACGGCGGGCTCCGGCGCCTTCGTCTTCCCGACGCGCGCGAGGAATCCCGCGGTGACGAGACCGTACAGCGCCTTGCCGACGCTGAACTCGCCGAGCCCCGAGTCGTCGATGAGCTTCGCGACGTCGCGGCGGCCGTCGATCAGCGCGACGAGCGTCTCCTGCTCCGCCGTGAGCGCGGCCTCGCCCTGCGCCAGCTTCCCGCGGTCGAGATCGAAGACGATGTCGAAGCTCGGGATCTTCTTCTCGATCAGCGACCATTCGTCGACGCGTCGCGCTCCCTCGAGGAGGAGCGCGTCGGGGTTGATCGAGACGAGGAAGTCCTGCTCCTCGGGGCGGATGTCCGCCTCGAAGTTGAAGGTGCCCTGCGTCCAGGTGAAGAGGTAATAGACCGCCTCCTCGATCTGCACGCGGATCTGCTGATGCAGCTCCTCGCGCTGGAGCGCGCCCTGCGCGATCAGGATCTCACCGAGCCGCTTGTCGCGCTGCTTCGACTGCGCCGCGACCGCCGCCTCGAGCTCCGCCTGCGAGATCACCGCGTTCTTGACGAGGATGTCGCCGAGCCGGTCGCGCCGGTTGACGATGGACGCATAGCAGATGCGCCCCTTGTCGAAGTAGATGTAGCCGAAGTTGTTCCGGTGCGTGACGCTCAGGCAGCCGGTCTTCTTGCCCATCGAGAGGAGCTGGAGGACGTCGGGGAGCGACGCTTCCTTGAGGGAGCCCTTGATCGCCATGGGTTACCTCCACTCCTCGATCGCGCGGCCGGCGACGTCCGGCCAGTCCCAGACGACCTTCTCGTCGTCGAGGAAGAACGCGTCCATCGCCCGCGCGTTCGCCGGCGCCGAGGCCGGCGCCGAGCCGACACCCTCGAGCTCCTTGCGCGCGAGATCGACGCCTAACGGCACGCCGGCGACGTCCGCCGCGGCGACGAGGCGGTTCACGGTCCCGATGATCTCGCGGACGCTGCTCGCCGGCCGGTCGCTCAGGTACTCGAGCAGCCCGTCCTCCGGTGGCGGCTCGACGAGGCTCAGGTACCGCGCGTACAGCTTCTCGCGGAGCGAGCGGTCGGGCGAGTTGATCCCGACGACGAGCCCGCCCTCGAAGCGTGAGCGCAGCCGCTCCTCGAGCCCCTCGAGCTCCTTCGGCTCGCGGTCGCTCGTGAGGACGATCTGCTTCCCCGCCGAGTGCAGCGCGTTGAACGCGTGGAAGAGCTCCTCCTGCGTGCGCTCCTTCCCCGCGGTGAACTGCACGTCGTCGATGATCAGCGCCCCAGCCGCGCGATAGCGCGCCCGCCAGCGCTCGAGCGTTCCGTCCTGCAGCGCGGCGATCAGCTCCTCGACGAACGCGCTCGCGCTCACGAACGACACCGCGATCGCGCCGCCGCTCGCCTCGACGATCTCGTTGCCGATCGCGCTCGCGAGGTGCGTCTTTCCCACCCCGCTCGGCCCGTGGATGAACAGCGGGTTGTACTTCCCCCCCGGATCGGCGGCGACCGCGTCGGCTGCCTTCACCGCGAGCTGGTTCGACGGGCTGACCTCGAAGCCGCCACGCGTGAACGCCGTCGATGGGCCGGGGGGCGGGACGTCGCCCGCCTGCGCGCGGCGGACGATCTCCTCCGCCTCGTTCACGCGCTCGGGATCGCGGAACACCTCGCTCGCGCCGAGCGCGGGGTCGAGGGTGTTCACCGTCTGCTCGAGCGCGCGCAGCCGCTCCACCGCCGCGCTGTAGAGCCCGAGCAGCCCCTCGATGTCGGGGGCCTTCTTGAGGTGCAGCGCGCGCTCGAGCACCGCGGTGCGATAGCCCTCGCCGCTCCAGTAGGCGACGGCCTCGCTGAGCCGCATGCGCCACCCTTCGACGTTCTGCGCGACCACGCTCGCGACGTCGGAGAGGAAGCTCATGTACTCGCCGCCGCGCTCCCTGGCGGGCGTCGGCGCGCGCCACGCGGGCGCGGGATCGCCGAGCACGACGCGCACCTGGTCGGTGCGGATGGGACCCGAGAGCTGCTGCTGCGCGATGATGCGGTTGAGCGCGCCCTGCAGCTCGCGCACGTTGGTGAACTCCGTCTTCGCGAGCTCGTCGAGCACGTTCGGGCGCAGGCTCACGCCGCGCTCCTCGCACTTGTTGCGGAGGATCGCGGCGCGGGTCTCGTAGTCCGGCGGCCCGATGTCGACGATCAGCCCACCGGCGAGCCGCGTGACGAGCCGCTCGTCGACGTCGGCGATCTCGTTGGGGGGGCGGTCACTCGTCATCACGATCTGCCGCCCGCTTCCGGCGAGGGAGTTGAAGAGCCGCAGCAGCTCGGTCTGCGTCTCCCGCCGGCCGGTGAGGAACTGCACGTCGTCGAGGAGGAGGATGTCGACGTGCTGATAGCGCTGCGTGAAGCTCGACGTCTGCCCGATGGAGATCGCGGCGTGAAGCTGCTCGACGAACTCGTCGAGCGTGACGTACTCCACCTGCACCGCGGGCTGGATCTGCTTCGCGTGATTCCCGATCGCGCCGGCGAGATGGGTCTTGCCGAGCCCGGAGGCGCTGTAGATGAAGAGCGGGTTGTACGCGCTCCCCGGCGACTCCGCGACCGCGCGCGCCGCGGCGACGGCGAGGCGGTTGGCCGAGCCGACGACGAAGTTCTCGAAGCGGAACCGCGGATCGGGGTGCACTACCTCGCCCCCGCTCCCGCGCTGAGCTTCTTGAGGACGAGCTCCGAGATCCCGCGCAGCGTCTCGAAGACGCCGTGCCCGTGCAGCGCGTCCGCGGCGAAGTGCGGCACTCCCCAGAAGTTCAGCGCGTCCTCGAGCTCCGGGACGCTGAGGATCAGATCCGAGGGGAGATCCTGCTTGTTGTACTGGAGCACGAGGGGAATCTGCCGCGCGTCGATTCCCTGCTCCGTGAGGTTCGCATGGAGGTCCTGCATGCTCTCGATGTTCTCCTGGAGCTGGCGCGCCTGGCTGTCGCCGACGAAGACGACGCCATCGGCGCCCTGGAGCACGAGCTTCCGGGTGGTCTGGTAGTAGACCTGCCCCGGCACGGTGTAGAGCTGGAACTTCGTGGTGAAGCCGGAGATCTGGCCGAGGTCGAGCGGGAGGAAGTCGAAGAAGAGGGTGCGGTCGGTCTGCGTCGCGAGCGACACCATCTTCCCCTTCCGGTCGTCCGGCACCTGCCCGTAGATGTAATGCAAGTTCGTCGTCTTCCCCGACCGCCCCGGGCCGTAGTAGACGATCTTGCAGGTGATCTCGCGGGTCGCGTAGTTGACGAGTGACACGGAGCCGGACCGTTAGGCGCGCCCGAAGAGCGCGGCGAGGTTGCGATTGAGCTCCCCTTCGAAGTTCTCGGGGAGGACGACGGCGGCCGGCTGCACCGCGGGCGCCGCCTGCGCCAGGCGCTCGGCGAACTCCGCGTAGTACAGCTGCACCAGGCCGAGCGAGCTCTCCTGGTCGAACACCGAAAGGAAGATGTACAGGCCGCGCGGCGTCTGGGCCGGCGCGAGGAAGATCTGGCGCTCCTTCCCCGCGTGGTGAAGCACGTGGAACGGCTTGCCGTCGAGCTGCTTGCCGAGCTCGCCCGCCGAGGCATGGATCGCCGCGGCGAGCGCGCAGGCGGACATGACGTCCACCGAGCGCGTGAACCCCGACTGCGCGAGCACCTGCCCGCTCGTGTGGAGGAGCAGCGCGAGGCGCACGCGCGCGTCGGCGACGAACCGCTTCAGCGGCTCCTCGACCCAGTTCTCGACGACGGCGATCGTCATTCGAGCACCTGCGTTGCGCGCAGCATCTCGACGCGAATCAGTCCGACGTTCGCCCGCGACTCGGCGACCGTGACGAGCAGCAGGTCGCCGCGGCCGACCGCGCAGACGCGGCCCTGCTCCGCCTCGAGCTGGACGAAGCTCGCCGTGCCGAGACCCGCCGCCGCCGCGGAGAGGCGCGCCTTGCGATAGAGCGACGCGGCGAGCGCGGCGACGACGTTCCCGCGCACTCCGATCTGGAGATTGGAGTCGACGACGATCCCGTCGGCTTCGCTCACGACCATGCTCCCCAGCACCCCGCGCTGGCGGGTCAGCGAGGCGAGGACTTCGGCGAAGGGCGACTCGCTCATCCGAGCCCTCCGATGAAGGTCCGGGCGCGCGCCACCGCGCGGTCGAGGAAGCGGCGGACCATGCCTAACGGCATGGCGCGGTCGGCGGCGACGAGCAGCAGCCCGTCGCGCGGCGCCGGCGCGAGCGCGACCGTCGCGACCTCGGTCTCGACGATGATCGACGTCCAGTCTCCCAGCTCCAGATGCCGCATCGCTCGTTGTGCCTCGTCGCTCACTCCGCTCAGCTCCGCCCCGACCTCCTGCGCCACGTCGCGCCCGTCGTATGCGACGTACGCGCCGGCGAGGACGAACCCGTCGGCGTCGAGGAGGAGCGCCGTCTGGTCCGCGTCGCCGATCAGGTCGGCGAACAGCGCGCGCGGGTTCCGGCTCATCGCCTCACGCTCGCGCGCGTCCGCGACCGGCTCCGGCGCGGGAGGCGTCGGAGCAGGCAGCGGCGCATTCTTCAGAGTATCGGCCAGCCAGGGCGGATCCGGGAGCGGCGCGGGGGCGGCGCGGCCGGCCACGCTGATCTCCCCGCTCCGACGGGGGGGCACGACCTCGCCGCTCCTCCGCGCCTGACCCACTTCCCCGCTCCGCCGGGGCGGCACGATCGGGTTCGGCGACGTCGGCACGTCGGAGAGCGGACGGCCGAGCGCGCGGCGGACGTGCGCGAGCGCGGCGATCGTGCTCTGATCCTCTCCGTCCGCCTCCAGCGCCTCGGCCAGGTAGCGTTCGGCCTCGTCCAGCTTCCCCTGCCGGAACAGCACGAAGCCCATCCCCTTCCGCGCCCCGGCATGACGCGGAGCGAAGCGGAGCACCATGTCCCACTCGTCGAAGGCGCGCTGCAGCTCGCCGCGGTCGACGGAGATGCGCGCGAGCAGGTCGTGCGCGTCCGCGTTGTGCGGATGCCGCTCGAGCCCGCGGAGCGCGACCTTGAGCGCGATGTCGACCTGCCCCTGCCGGCGAAGCGCTTCGCCCAGGGGAAGGAAGACGAGGCTGCCCGGGTCGCGGGCCAGCTCGTCGCTCAGTCGGCGGATCTCGTCAGACACCGACCTGGGCCTCGATCAGGTTGTACAGCCGCATCGCCGACTCCACCGCCGCGCGCACGCGGTCCGCGTTCGGCGCGGCGGGGCGCAGCTTGAGGAACTGGTCCCAGGCCTGCACCGCGGCGAGGAGGTCGCCGCGGCGCGCGGCGGCCCACCCGAGCTCATGGTGCGCGTCGGCGTGCAGCGGATCGGT